>NZ_JABXWS010000111.1:0-33575 GCF_015594425.1 Novosphingobium sp. HR1a | reverse complement strand
TTAAAGATTGCCTGGGCCATGGTTGACGCAGCTGAGGAACAGGATCGCGGTGCTCTCGCCGCTGAACTCGCGCTGGGGCTGCTGGAAGGAGCCGAGCGAGCGCAGGCCTTGCGCTTGTGCCTATCCGATCCGGTCTTTGCACGGGAGGTGGAAGGATGGACCACAAGGCTGTCGCCCTTGCTCGATGCTCTCCCGCCCGTCCTGCCTTCGTCCCGGGTCTGGCATACGGTAGCGGCGCGCATCGGAGCCGCCCCGGAGGCGCCAAGCCCGAACCGATTGCATGCCTGGCGAGCGGGTGCGCTGATGTCTGGAGCCATCGCGGCAGCGCTCGCCCTATTCGTTGTACTGCGCCCGGTCGAGCCGACTGCACGCATGCCAATGGCGGTCTCGCAGTTAAAGGGGACCAATGAGGCGCAAGTTCTCGCCATCAGCTACGACCCGCACAATGGCATCCTGCAGGTCGGCTCGCAGGCGGAGCCCGGCGACGGCAAGCACGCCGAGCTATGGGTCATCCCGCAGGACGGCGTCCCGCGCTCGCTGGGAATGATGGCGCACCAAGGAGGCGCCATTCCCGTCGATCCCGCAATGCGCCCGCTTATTGCTGCGGGAGCGACGCTGGCCGTTACCATGGAAGATCCCGCCACCGCGCCCCATGCCGCGCCGAGCAGCCTGCCGGTGATGACAGGAAAAATCTCGATGATCTGATTTCTCCTGCATCCGGACCAGCGTGCGCTCCGTATCTTCGGGGCATTCCATCCAAAGGAGTGCGCGAAAGAGGATCCCTGACATGCAAGCAGTAACCCGCAAGTTCGCCTCCGGCCTGGCCGCCGCCCTGTTGCTCAGCGGCGGCGTAGCCATTGCGGCCAAGAACCCGATGGTGGGCGGTGCCGCGATGTATTCGACCAAGGACATCGTCGACAACGCCGTCAACTCCAGGGACCACACCACCCTCGTCGCCGCGGTTAAGGCTGCTGGGCTCGTCGATACGTTGAAGGGTCCCGGTCCGTTCACCGTCTTCGCGCCCACCAACGCCGCTTTCGCCAAGCTGCCCAAGGGCACCGTGGATTCGCTGCTCAAGCCTGAAAACAAGGCGACGCTCTCGAAAGTGCTGACCTACCATGTTGTCGCGGGCCGCATGACCGCCGCCGAAATCGCCGCCAATGCCAAGGCCCATGGCGGCAAGGCCACGCTGACGACGGTAGAGGGCGAGAAGCTGACCGCCTGGAAGGACAAGACCGGAGCCTGGTGGCTGACCGACGCCAAGGGCGGCAAGGCGAAGATCACCATCGCCAACGTCATGCAGTCGAACGGTGTCATCCACGTGGTCGACACCGTGCTGATGCCCTGAGCACGATATCGATGATACATGGGGCTTGTGGGCCGTTGGCCCGCCGCCCCATGTATCTCCTGCATACTTTCAAGCGACAGGATTTTCGAGGTCATGACTTCGAGCTTTTTTCCCTTGGACCGCCGCGCCTTCACGTCGGCGATGATCGTTGCAGGCGCGATTGCACTGACGGGTAGACCAGCTGTCGCCGCTCCGGCAGCAAGTCTTCGCCTGCCAGACGCGGAATGGCGCCGACGACTATCCCCTCAGGCCTATGCGGTGCTGCGACAGGGAAGTACCGAGCGCCCCTATTCGAGCCCGTTCCTCAAGGAACACCGCAAGGGTCGCTTTCTTTGCGCGGGCTGCGACCTGCCCTTGTTTTCGTCCACTACCAAGTTCGATAGCGGAACGGGGTGGCCCAGTTTCTGGAACCATTTCCCGAGCGCCCTGAAGATCGTTGCCGATCGCTCCATGGGCATGGTTCGCAGGGAGGTGCGTTGCGCCCGCTGCGACGGGCACCTCGGCCACGTCTTCGACGACGGACCACCCCCGACCGGCCTACGTTACTGCATGAATGGCGCTGCGCTGGCATTCCGGCCCGCCTGACGCGCGCCACCGGGATGGTCAGGTGCGCGGCCGGAAGGGCCGGGTCGTGACGCTTGTCGCCCATAACGGCCACCAGATAAGCACCGGCTGTAAGGCAAGGCTGGTAAGTGGTAGGCCAGTCCCAGTCCGTGGCCCGGCTTCGCAAGGTCGAGCAGCATGTGCTGGACATTCGCCGACGAGACGCACAGGGCGTAAGCGGCGAGCCCCCATGCCGCAGCAGCGCGAAGCCCAAGCTTCCAAGGCTGCCCGATTCCCGCGGCACCGGCGATCTCGGCAAGACCGGTCAGCATGACGACTAAGGCACGCGCAGGAACCCAATCCGGGACAATGGCGACGAATAGTGCCGGGATGATCAAATGTAGCGTGCCAGCTACGGCATAGAGTATCGCCAGCACTGCACAGGAATATCTACGGACTCTCATGCGTGCAGGATCGTACAAGCCACGCAATTAGTCACGAGCGACGCTGTCCCGACGTTTCATCGGATAGCTGCTTGGCAGCCGCTCCCGCACCCGACCCTTCAGACCCTCAGCGCCGGATTTCGACGCCTAGATCCGGACCGGCAGCTATCCCGGCAGGTGTCGATCAGACTTGGCAATGCCTTGCCCCGCGTCAGAATGGCCGCTCTTGTGCCTAAAGTGGCGCAAGAATCTGATTTTGATCCTGCGCGTGTCTGACGACCAGTTCGGCCGCGGGAGAAGTCTGCGAGGTTCCTGTCTGGTAAGGGCGATAGTTCATCCGTCAGCTGCGAATATGGCCTCAAGGCGCTCGATGAGACCTGCCCTGCGCTCGGCGGGAAGCTTGGCAAGGTTCTGCTGCCTCCATCTTACGGCGGGCAGATCGGCGGCTCGGGGCAGACCAAGCAGATCCCAATCCGGCTCACCGCGCTTAAAGCCAAGCAGGAAACGGCGATGCTCGGCGGGCATGTCCGTGACCATGAGCCGCACCAGCGTTTCGCGCACCTCGATCAGCTCACCCAGCGGCACAGGCTCCTGGGTCATGCCCTCGAACCCGCGCGCGAACTCCTCCTCGAGATCTTTTCGCGTTGGCGCAAGGATGTCCGCCATCGGCCGGTTGTGGCTCAGGATGTAGACGACGAACGCTCGGCGAAGCTCGTCACTGATACCTTCGTTGACCAGCAAATCCCGCACATCGAAGAGGTCACGTGGATGCTGGCGGTCGAGTGCGGCGACGATCTTGCCTACATAGAGATCGGCGAACGAGACCACGGAGATCCGCGCATAACCGAACGTGTCTTCCACGAGCGCCGAGACGTCCGTCTCGACAGGCTCGTAGACGGCCCCGCGCAGCACCAGTGTCACCTCGATCTTGATCTGCGTGGTGCCATCGCGAACGACCAGCCTTGTGACGATGCCTTCCTTCTGGAGCCGACTTCGCGCCACATGGACCCCGGGGATGCCAGTTTCGATCCGTTGCGCGATCCTTTCCATGTCGGCGTCAATGGCGGCCAGCGAGACCTTGCGTTTCGCCACGGGGAGGTAGGTCAGGTCGATATCGACCGACAGGCGCGGCATGTCTCTCGCGAACAGATTGATCGCGGTGCCTCCCTTGAGGGCGAAGTCGGGTTCGGCAGCCACGAAAGGGATCGTGCGCAGCAGCAGCGCTACCTGATTGTGGTAGTCTTCAAGAAAGGCCATCGAGCTCTTCCGGAACGGTGATGAGGTAAGTAGGATCCAGCTTGCCGCCCTTCACGAGCACGCGCTTGCCGGTACCAAGGTCCACGGCCGAGCGGTCCAGCCGCTCAAGCTAGGCATGGCGATGGCGGTCGGCAAAGTAGAAGAACAGTCGCTTTACCTTGATGCTGGTGCAGGATTCCAGCTGGACCTGCAGGCTGCGGGGACTGAGGTTCGCCAGGCCCTCCATCAGCATGTCGACCTGGTGGAAGGTTTCGCGGCCCGGCAGCTCGTCGAGAAGCTGGAACAGGGCCCGTTCGGCGCTGGCGAGGCGCATGCCCCATTTGGCGGTTCCGCCACTGATTAGAAAACCGCCCGGCAGGAAGGGAAGCGGCTCATCGCTCGCACCGCTCTGTGCGTCATCGGATTGCGTGACGACCGGATCATCAGGAAACAGCCGCCGGCTGTTGTGCCAGACAAACTCCACCTCGAGGGGCAAGGCGGCAAGCCAGCCGGGTGGCCTTTGCGCGCCATAGAGATGAACCTCCCTGCGCCGCCCCAGATAGTGGCCATACCCCAGTTCCTCCAGCGCGCTTCGCCCGCCCACGGTCAGGTCGCTCTCGAGGAAGGTCTGGAGGGATATGATGGCCTCGCGCCAGCCGATCGGGCTGTTTCCGCGGCGATATACGCGCGGAGCCGGCTGATTGAGCCATCCCGCCTTGACGTACTGGCTGCGAAGCGAGGAGGAGTAGCCGCGACGCTCCAGCCAGGCCGCATCGACAAGTGCGCCATCCGGAAGTTGCTGGAGCCGGTTCAGCTTTCCTCGATTTCGGTAGCCATACTAAGCATTATACCGATAATTCAAACCAAAGAGAAGTTTGAAAATCTCTGTAAAACTGTAGCATGACTTAGCATAGTGACACGACTTCAAACCTGGAGTTCGAAAGCAGTGCGCCTTTGCTGGTACCACCAGTAGCTATGCAGCGACAACACCCAGCAATCCTTTCCAGGCTTCGGGGCCAACCTGATCCGTGACGAACCACCGCTACGGATGTCAGACCTCGTTTCTGAATGCAGAATTTCCAGATGGTCCAGGTGAAGTGCGATCATGAGGGCAACACTTGGCAGATCACAGAGGCGTGGAACAAGAATGAATACGGCCGGTGATGCGGTACTTCGCCGACGAGCAGTTGGTGAGCGAATCCGCCCCTGCCGGGACGTGGGCTGAGCCAATCCGCTTGATGGGACGCACCGGCTTTTCGGCGAGTGCGCCGTCCAAATAGGAAGGTTCCGTCCGCCGAAGACCCACCGTGCGGCGGCCCATGCCGACCGCGAAGACGACCCTGAACCCGGCATACGGTCAGTTCAAAATCTGCTTGCCAAAAGAGCTGCGATTAGACGCCCCCATCAGCTTTTTTCAGGGCAAATGCTCCGAAGCGGACCGAGGAAAATGTCCCAACACTTGTCCTCCAAAGCTGACTTCCATGACATCGCCAACGTCAGATTCTGTATTTCAGGCTCTCGATACCGGACCGAGGACAAGGCCCCCATCCTCAACACATGGCAGCGGAAGATCTCTCATCGGCCTCAGATCTTCGGCACCTCGACCTTCGGCGCACGGTGCCTTAACAGCCGACCGGGCATCTCGCCCGTTGCCTGATCGTGTTCCCGCGTGATCGTGCCGTTTACCATCGTCAAGCGATAACCGCGCACATCCTGCAGCAGGCGGCTTGCGCCCTGCGGCAGGTCATCGACAATAGTTGGTTTACCCAATGCGAGGTTCCCGAAGTCGATTACGTTGATGTCCGCCCGCATTCCCGGCTCCAGCGTGCCGCGATCGATGATGCCGATCGAGCGCGCAGTGTCACGTGTCATCATCCGCACCACCTGTTCGAGCGGAATGATCGCCCCGCGTGATCGATCGCGCGCCCAGTGGGTCAGCATAAAGCTGTTCATCGAACCATCGCAGATCGTCATGACGTGAGCTCCGGCATCAGAAGCGCCAAGCACGGTTGCAGGATGCTCGATCATGGGCTTCAGCTTCTCCAGCCCGCCACCGACATAGTTGTTGATCGCCAGCAGCAGGCGCGGGTGGCGGCTGGTCTGGAGCATCATGTCGTAGACGTAGGATTGCGGGGTGGTCGCTGTCGCAGCGGCCAGGCCGACCACGTTAACGCTGTCGTCCGGCTCGTAATCGGCCGTCTCGCCTAGATCGAAGCAACTGCCCCAGTGCTGGTTGAGGAATGCGCCGAAGCTGCCGTCAGGATCCGTCTCGCGCAGGATGCGCGCCTTGACCTGCGGGTCTGCAAGTGCGGCCAGCCATTCGTCACGCGGGAGACTGGCCTTCACCTGGCGGAAAGCCGGTCGTTCCATGAACGGATGCGTGCCGTAGAAGCTGAGCAGCGCGCCGATGCTGCGCCCGCTCACCTGCCCGAATACGCGCGAGCGGCCGCCGGTGTTGATGCGGGTCGCCCAGTCCAGCTGTTCCTGCCAGTAATCGGGGTCAAGGTTGGGCTGCAGCAACAGCATGTGCACGTCGACGCCGGTTTCGGTCACGATGTCGTCAAACAACGCCATTTCGCTGCGGATGCCCTGCGGATCCTCGCCAACGACGCCGGCAGGCGCGAATTCCATGACGCCACGGTGCCGCGCAACTACGCGGGCAAGCGCCACCAGTTCCTCGCGGTCGACCTCGAAATCGGGGGTCATGTCACCGTGAACAGTGCGATGGACTGAAGTTCGCGAACTGGATACGCCAAATGCGCCGGCCCGCATGGCTTCATCAACGAGGCCAGCCATCCGCTCGATCTCGTCGACATCGGCCTTGCGGCCGGAGCCAACCTTGTCGCCAAGAACGAAAAGGCGCAGCGGTCCGTGCGGGAGATAGCATCCCACGTCGAAGCTGCGCGGCTTGGAATCCAGCACGTCGAGATATTCGGGGAAGCTGGACCAGTTCCACTCCAGCCCGGCGTGAAGTGCGCCGCCGGGGATTTCCTCCACCCCATCCATCAGATCGATCAGTCGCCCTTCGTCTCCCCGGGCGACCGGCGCGAAACCGACGCCGCAGTTACCGAGGATCGCAGTTGTGACGCCCGAACTGAACGAAGGGTCGAGCAGCATGTCCCATGTCGCCTGCCCATCGTAATGCGTGTGAATGTCGACCCAACCGGGCGTGACCAGCAGGCCCGAAGCATCAATGCTGCGATGGGCCGGGCCCGACAGATCGCCCACGGCGACGATGCGCCCGTCGGCGATGCCGACATCCCCCGTGAAGCGCGGCCGTCCCGTACCATCGACGATCTCGCCCCCCTTGATGAGCAGATCTAGCATCCGTGTCTCTCCCGATTATGTCGGGATGTTACGTCGCAACGCCAGCCTTGCGCCCTATGCAAAAGGATAGCCGAAGCGGTCCAATGGGCGCAGCTGATCGTTCATGTGAAGCTGTCAAGAAATGGGGATTGTCGGAGCCCCGAGCGGGTCTTCTACCACTGTCACAATGATTGGAGCGGCTTCCTTCGCCGGCATGATCTTTTCAAGCGCGATCGAGAGTTCTGCCTGCCGAAACGGCTTGCTCAATCGCGGCAGGTCCGATGCAAGGCCGATCGCGTCCGAATACCCCGAGACGATGAGGACCGGCAGCGACGGCCGGATGGCGAGAGCCGCGCGCACCAGTTCGACCCCCGTCATGTGGGGCATGAGATGGTCGCTGATCATGACACAGATGCGAGCATCGGATTTGATGAGCGCAAGCGCTTCGTGACCTGAAGCCGCTTCCAGAACCTCGAACCCGAGATCGACCAGCATGTCGGCCGTGCTCGCGCGTACGAGCGGTTCATCGTCCACGACGAGAGCCACCCCGGAACCGTGCATCTCGTGGTTCGATGAAGCGGTGATCGCCGTCTGCCTCGCACCGGTGGCCGGGAACCATAGCGCAATGGACGTACCCGATCCCGGCTCGCTTTCTATCGTGAGCGCACCGCCAAGTTGCCGGGCCAGTCCATGCGCCATCGAGAGCCCTAAGCCCGTCCCCTGTCCGATCCCCTTTGTCGAAAAGAAAGGTTCGATCGAACGCAACTGGGTGTCGGCATCCATCCCGAGGCCCGTATCCGAAACGCTTACCACGACGTAGTCGCCAGGCTCGATGCCGGGTGCTGCCAAGTGATCGGTGCGTTGCAAATGAGCGGAGATGACGAGTGAGCCGCCGTCAGGCATCGCGTCGCGGGCGTTTACCGACAGGTTCAGCAGAGCCATTTCGACCTGATGCGGATCAGCGACCGCCATCGGCAACTCGGCTGCGAGATCAAGTCGAAGCTCGACTTGCGGCCCGACGGTGGTGCCGATGAGCTCCGACATCCCGATGACCAGGGCAGCCATGTCCACAGGCTCTGGATGCAGCGGCTGACGCCGCGCAAAAGCAAGAAGTCGCTGGACCAGGACGCGCGCCCTGTCGGCCGACTGCAAGGCACCGCTGATGAGGCGCTGCTCCCTTTCACTGCCAACCTGACGCCTGTGCAGCAGGTCGAGGCTGCCAATAATCGGCGTGAGCAGATTGTTGAAGTCATGCGCGACGCCGCCGGTAAGCTGGCCCATCGCTTCCAGTTTCTGCGACTGCCTTAGCGCGTCTTGCGTACGCACGAGTTCGCGCGTGCGCTCCTCGACAAGATGTTCAAGCGTTGCGGCAGAGGTCCTCAGAGCCTCTTCCATCCTCTTGCGCTCGGTGATGTCGACGGAGACACCGGACAAGCCGATTGGAGTGCCTTCATGGCGAAACGAGGGCTGTCCACGCACCCCGATCCAGCGAATGTCACCATCCGGCGCCAGCACCCGGTACTCGACATCGTACTCGCAACGCGTCGTCAGGCTCGCGGCAATGGCGGCATTGACCCACTCTCGGTCATCCGGATGGATCGCCGATTGCAGGTCCTCGTAGGTGAATGGAAGCGCCGGATCGCGTCCGAAGTTCTTTCGGCAGGCTGCGGATGCATCGAGCGTGCCCGACGCCACGTCAAACGACCACAGGCCCATGCGCCCTGCCGCCAGCATGGTGGCCTTGAGACGCGCGTCCTCCTGATTGAGGTCGAGCAACCTTGCATTTTCCACAGCGATCGCCGCAAGCCGCCCCAGGCTTTCCAGTCGGGCAATGCTTCCCTCGGGCGGAGTTCCCGTGGTGGACCAGTAGGCGCCCAGCGCAGCGACAGGGTCGGGGCGACCGATCGGCACCATAGCAAGACTGCGAACAAACGTAGGTTCATAAGCGGTCTGTGGAATGCGCGGATCCGCTCGTACATCGCTGACGATCACGGTCTCGACATGCTGCATGGACCAGCCGGAAATGCACTGGTCGGCAGGAAATCTGCGTCCACTCCACAACGGGGCGATGGCGTCTTCGGCAACGTACGAGCATTGGTCGCCGTCCTTGAGCACGACTGCGATCCCATCGGCGCCGATTGCGCCGCGCGCCGTATCACGCAGTACCTCTACGACCGCTGGCATCGACCTGGCCGAGGCCAGGCGTTCGCTGGCTTCTACGAGGAACGACTGCGATGCGTTCGATTCCAGCCAGGATGCGCGATTTTGGGTCATGGAAACCTTTCAGCCCATGCCCTTAGCATGGCAGTACGGTCATGACGATCCGGAATGAACGAGCAAGGTCTGGCATGGTACGACCTTGGCGCGAGAAGTCCGAGCCCGGCAGCTATTCTCCTTTCCCATTCAGCATGGCCTGCGCCTCGCGTGCGGCATCGCCCAGGCGACGCGCCCACGATTTCTGGCCGGCAAGATTGCTGATCAGGTCCTGGCGCACTTCGATCTCGGCATACGCAATGCCGTGGGAGAAGGCGTGGCGAGGGACGGTATAATCGGTATCGTCCATCGCATAAGGTACGTTGTCTCCCGCGGTAATGTCGCATTGGTCGGCACCCGCTGAGCTGGCGGTGGACCTACCAGCTCACCGGGCTTCGCCTGCGGCGGCTCGGGGGCCGATGGCCGTGCTTTCAGAATTCCTCCAGGCCGGTGACCTGAAGTGTCCTTCTACACTTCGGTAATGATCTCCCCGATCCGCGCGCCCGGCGTTTCTACCGCAAAAGTTTGGTCGGAAACTTTTCGGCGAGCGGCGTTGCGACACAAGCGAACCCCTCGACTGCCGGTCTCAAACGGCCATCTGCTGCAAGGTGACCTGTGAGCAACGCTCACCTGCCTCGTCTTTCAACCAGCACAGTCTATACCGGAAAGCGGTCCTTTACGGGTTTGCCTGCCTGAGCGGCGCTGGTTGTTCATCGTCCGGCAGCAGCTCCTGCAGGCGATCATAGACCACCTCGGCACTGAAGGGCTTGTTTATGAAGATGGCCCCCTCGGGTAGGTCATCCTCGGTTGGCTGGACCATCCCGGAGGCAACGAGAATATGAACGCCCGGCCAGGCAGCGGCGCACACTCTGGCAAGTTCGAAGCCGTCGCGCTGGCTCGGCGGCATCTGGACATCGGTGAAGAGCAAGCTGATTTTGCCGCCATTGGCGTCCAGGATTTGCGCCGCCTGCTCCACGCCGCTCGCCTCGAATACTTGAAATCCGGCATTCTCGAGAATCTCGGCCGAGTTCATCCGCACCAGAGGATCATCATCCGCGATAAGGGCAAAAGGTCTGCAATCGTCCGGCATGTCTGCTCCAGATGTTTTGAGCAGCAACGTCGAGAGCCTCGGAATTGATCCAGCATGCCAGCGGGCTCACGCTGGATTTCGCGCTGCGTTCATAGGCACCGCGCCATTGGCACTTGGCGGGAACCGCCCGCATTCAGGTTTGTTGAACGGTAGTTTTTCGGCGTAGCGGCCTTACTGATTGGGGAAAATGTGGCTGACGCGGAATTTCATGTCGACCTGACGAACTGCGACCGGGAGCCGATTCACCTCCTGGGGGCGATCCAACCGGTCGGATTCCTCATTGCGGTCAGCACTGACTGGATCATCGCGCGCGTCTCGGCAAATCTTGGCGAGTTCCTGCCGTTCGATGCCCAGGCGGCCATCGGAACGCCGCTGACTCAGCTCCTTCCGCCCAAGCTCGTCCATGACTTGCGCAACAGGGTCGCCTATCTGATTTCCCCGGACACGGTCGAACGCATGTTCGGGTGCCAGATCAGCGAGAACGGCCCTCCCTTCGACATCGCGATCCACAACTCGCGCGGCCAGATCATAATCGAAGCCGAGCCGGGCGCTCACAGCAATGGCGATGCATCGGGCGCCGTCCGCTCTATGATGACAAGGCTCGATAACCAGCCGGACCTGCCAGCCTTCTACAAGGAAGGTGCCCGCCAAATTCGCGCGCTGCTCGGCTATGACCGGGTCATGGTCTACAAGTTTGCACCCGACGGTGCGGGCGAGGTTGTCGCCGAAGCCTGCAAGTCGGGCATTGGCTCCTTCAGAGGGCTGCATTACCCGGCGAGCGATATTCCCCGCCAGGCCAGAGCCCTCTACAAGCGCAACCTCATCCGGGTCATCCGGGATGTAAGCTGCGTGCCCGTCGCAATTGTGCCCGCGCTCGACGAGCACCGCAAGCCACTCGATCTTTCGCTGTCCGTGCTGCGCTCGGTTTCGCCCATTCATATCGAATACCTCAAGAACATGGGCGTCGAGGCATCTCTTTCGATATCCATCCTGGTCGATGGCGAGCTGTGGGGCTTGTTCGCCTGCCATCACTATTCCCCGCGCGCGCCTACCTTCGAGCGCCGTTCGGTCAGCGAACTCTTCGCCCAGATGTTCTCGATGCGGCTCGAGAGCCGCGAGCGGCGTGAACTCATCGAGTACGAGCGCCGCGCGCGCGATATCTCGGACCAGCTTCTGGGTGCCGTCGCGTCAGATGAAACCCTGCTCAACGATCCTGATTGGCTTGCCGACATCCTGACCAGCGCGATCCCGGCCGATGGTGTCGGGGTGTGGTTAAACGGCAGCTATGCTTTCTCCGGCGTGACGCCCCCGACGGATGACTTCCGCCGCATTGTCCGGGCCCTGAACGGGACAGCGGCAGGCAAGGTGTTTGCCACGGACCACATCGGATCGTTAGTCGACAAGGCCGCCGCATTCGCTCCCCAAGCTTCGGGGCTGCTTGCCATTCCGATTTCCCGCTCGCCGCGCGACTATGTCGTGCTGTTCCGCTCGGAGATGCGGGAATCGGTGCGCTGGGCCGGTGACCCGCACAAGCCCATCGCCTACGGTCCCAATGGCTCACGCCTGACGCCGCGCGAAAGCTTTGCCGAGTGGCGTGAGAACGTGGAGGGCCGCTCGCGGCCGTTTACCTCGTCCGAAATGCGGGTGGCAGAAACACTGCGGGCAACGCTCATCGAAGTCGTCCTGCGTCTTGCGGACGAGGCTGCGGCGCAGCGGCATCAAGCCAATGCGCGCCAGGAGCTGCTGATCGCGGAACTCAACCATCGTGTTCGCAACATCCTTGGCGTCATTCGCGGCCTGATCCGCCAATCGCAGCCCGACGAGGATGCAGTGCGCGATTTCGTGAAGGTGGTCGATGGACGCATCCATGCGCTTGCCCGCGCGCACAATCAGATCACGGACGATCACTGGGGACCCGCCCCATTGCAAGCGCTCATCGACGCGGAGGCGGCGGCATTTGCCGCCGACAAGGAAACATCGATCTGCTCCGAAGGCCCGCCGCTGCTGCTCAATCCGCAAGCCTACTCAACGATGGCGCTCGTCATCCACGAACTGGTCACGAACTCGACAAAGTACGGCAGCTTGTCGGGCGACGGCGAAGTACGCATCGCCTGGGATCGCAATGATGCCAATGACCTCGTCCTCACATGGCAAGAAGCAGGCGGTCCGCCGGTAACGCCGCCTACACGCAAGGGTTTTGGTACCACGATCGTCGACCGTTCGGTGCCATATGACCTGGGGGGCTCCTCTGAAATCCATTACGATCCTGCGGGCGTACGGGCAAGGTTCCGCATTCCGGCGCGCCACGTTTCCGTCCCGCGCAATCATCAGGGGCCGTACGTGAAGCTTCCGGCGCCCCCGCATCACGCACAGAATGCGCCGCCGGCGGACCTGCTGTGCGGACGGTCGGTAATGCTGGTCGAGGACAGCCTGATCATCGCCCTCGATGCGGAAGATATCCTGACCCGGCTTGGTGCCGAACTCACCGCGGTATCGACGGTTGAAGCCGCCCATGACGCGCTCGATGGCTACGCCCCGGACTTTGCAGTCCTCGACATCAACCTTGGTGACCAGACGAGCTTCCCGGTCGCGGACCGGTTGCTGGAAATGGGCGTGCCGTTCTTCTTCGCGTCGGGTTACGGGGAGCAAGCGAAGCTTCCCGATGAGCACAGGGCGAGGATGGTGGTTCAAAAGCCCTACACCGCCCATAATCTCGCGCGAGCGGCCGAGGAACTGCTCGGCCTGGAACCTATCAGTTGACCGTTGGCCAGGCGCGCGCATGGCGCTCCGCCACAAACGTCGATCTGTCAGGTGCGGCAGATAAGCGTCAAGAAACCATGCATTTCAGTTTGCCAGTTCGATAGGCAATCGCGCTGGCTAGCCGGGCCATCATAAGTTTTCACCGCTCGATGATCTCCCTGATTTTCGTCGCCAGCAAATCCGCTGAGAATGGCTTGGTCAGCATCTCCATGCCGGCAGGCAGGAAACCTGATCGGGCCGAGGCTGCCTGCGTATAACCCGTGATGAAGAGAACCCTGAGGTCGGGCCTGGTCTCGCGTGCGATTTCCGCGAGCTGACGACCATTTAGGCCGGGCAATCCCACATCCGTCACCAGCAGATCGATCCGTTCGGTCGATTGCAGGACGGGAATGGCCGCTTGGGCATCGGCGGCCTCAATCGCCTCGTAGCCCAATTCCTGAAGCACTTCCGTGATGATGAGGCGAACCGATGGATCATCTTCGACCACCATCACGGTTTCCCCCAGCCCCTGGGCGAGCTGCGGTGTGCCCTGTTCAGCCGCTTCCACGGCGCCAGAGGCACGGGGCATGAAGAGTTTCACCGTCGTTCCGACGCCCGGCTCGCTGTAAATGCGCACATGTCCGCCAGCCTGGCGGGCGAACCCGTAGATCATCGAAAGCCCGAGGCCCGTGCCCTGTCCCACGGGTTTCGTCGTGAAGAACGGTTCGAAGACTTTGTCGAGCGTCGAAGCGTCCATGCCGGTGCCGGTATCACTGACGCTCAGGACCACGTACTCGCCAGGCACAAGGTCTGGGTAATCGCGGGTGTAGAACTGATCGAGCTCGATGTTATCGGTCTCGACGATGAGCCTGCCACCGCCCGGCATCGCATCCCTGGCGTTGATGCACAAGTTGAGCAGCGCGCTCTCAAGCTGGTTGATATCGGTCGCCGCTGTCCACAAGCTGGCCCCTAAATGGGTTTCCAGGACCGTCTGCTCGCCAAGCGTACGGTCCAGTGGTTCGCTCATGCCGGTTACAAGGGCATTGACGTCAGTGGTCCGCAAATCAAGGGACTGGCGCCGGCCGAATGCCAGCAGACGGGCGGTAAGAGCGGCAGCCCGCTGCGCGGACGCGTTACCGGCCGCAATGTAGCGATCCACACGGTCCAGTCGTCCGGCCGCAATGTTGCGTTGAACAAGATCGAGGCTGCCGATGATGCCGGTAAGCATATTGTTGAAGTCGTGCGCAATCCCGCCCGTCAATTGGCCTATGGCCTCCATCTTCTGGCTGTGGCGCAAGGCTTCCTGTGCTGTCTCCAGCTCCGCCTCCTGTGCCCTGGCATCGGTCAGATCGCGGCCTACCGCCACGAAGTTGATGCCATCCGGTTCGGGGGCGGCCGTCCATTCGATGCTTCGCCAGATGCCGTCCTGCGTCGCGATACGATTTTCGAAGCGTGCAGGCTCGCGCGCCTGCGCCATTCTGGCAATGGCGTCCAGGGAATGCGTCACATCATCGGGATGCATTATGCTGGCATAGCCGCGCGTGAGAAGCTCATTCTCGCTCCAGCCCAATACCCGGGTCCAGGCAGGATTGATCGCCGACATCATGCCCGCAAAATCGGCACGCGCGAGAAGGTCCTGCGAGAGGTCCCACAATCGGTCGCGTTCGGCGCGGACGCGCTCGATTGCCGCCTTTACTCGTACGCCCACTTCCTGAACGAGGGTTTCCTCCGCCTCGCTCCAGACCCTGGGCGAGGCATTCTGCACAGCAAGCAGGCCAACCCACTGTTCTTCCTCGAACAGAACAACGTCGATAAAAGCGCCGACTTCCCGGGCCGTCAGCCCGGCCCGGGCAGGCGCGCTCAGGCGCTCGTCGCCGGGAACGTCGCGTACCACGACCGGAGCGCCGCTGCGGTAGGCGGCCAGCAGATCGGGTCCGAACGAAGCGAGCGAATGAACACCGGCAATGGAACCGACGCTCCGCGCATAATCGCGCTCCACCGTCATCATGCCGCCGCTGGTGATCTCGGCGTAGAACACCCGGCTGGCGTCGAGCAGTTCGCCAATGCGCAGGGCGGCTAGATTGGTGATCTCGGCCGGTGTTTTCAGCGCACGAAGATCATCTGACAGCGAAAGGAGAAAGGCACTGCGACGCTGCGCCTCCACGCGCCGGGTGGTCTCTGTAAGGATGCAGATGACACCCTCCGGCACGCCGGAGGCGCCAAGAATCGGAGAGTAGTCCAGGTCCATCCAGACCCGTTCCAAGGATCCGCTGCGCAGCAGGGTCATTTCCTGATCGCGGTAGCGCAGGCACTCGCCCGTGAGGACCGCTTTCAGGACGGCATCGTTGAACTCCGCGATTTCCGGCCAGCTCTCCCGCACATTGGAGCCAAAGCTATCAGGGTGGCGCCCGCCTGCGAAATACGAATAGGCATCGTTGTAGAGCATGACGCCCGCCGCACCCCACAATATGGCCATAGGGACCCGCGAGCACAGAATGATGGACAGGGCGCTCGTCAGGCATTGCGGCCATCGCTCTATCGGGCCAAGGGGTGTCGCTGACCAGTCCTTGCGAACGATGAGATCGGCGCATTTGCTGCTGTCCGCGGGAAAGGGAAGATCGCCTGCAACGAGATGGTCATCTACGATCGGCACGGTGGACATGTTGCAAGACCCTGGAAGCCGCACTCCACTGCCGATATGGCAAGGGCTCGCGAGCCTCATTATCGAGCTGCCATAGCCGAACCGCTGCGTGCAAGGAAATCTCTATTCCAGCAGATGACACCCCAGCGGCAAGCGCCGGGATCGAGCTAATGGTGACTGACTAAAGCGGCGTTCTGCAGGCAGAATCGCTCGACTGCCGCCGGTTGTGCAAGCGATCGAGTTTCGCACTGACTTCACGTTTTGGTCTGCTTAACGGGCAGTCGCAGCCCGGACGTTTCGACAGCGACGCGTTCAGGAAGACTGCATCAACCGAATGCTGTAATTACTACCGATTAACGCCCGAAGGAAGCGTGATGCCTATCCGAAGCAGACTGTCGCGAATGTTCCATGCGCACCTCCGCGAATGCGCGCTGAAAGTCACCTGAAATGACAAACAATCGCAATGAGCATCTCCCAGGCCGCCATTCGGATAAGTCCCATCTATCTCCGGCTAAACGGGTTGATCGCTTCGCGTCATACATCCTCGATGCAGTGCCAATACCCTCTCAACCCGCAGCCGCTTCCCGATCGAAGATCCCCAGGGACTGGCTGATTTTTTGGAACGCCTCGCGTCGAGCGCAGTCATGGAAGAGCGGCCTTCAGCTGAAATCCTGGCCCGCAAACCGACTATCAGTTTTTCTGCTCGAGCGTCTTTGCTTGCCGCGCGAGCGCGTCCGCCTTGGTTCTTGCCTGATCGCGCAGAGCCTCTGCTTCTTGCTCAAGCTTCTCGGCTTCAGCATCAGCTTGCGCACGAATGGCTTTGCCTCGATCCTTAAGGGCAGCAGCCTCGGAATCGCGCGCCTTGACGGCTGCTCGGTCTACGCGGTCCGCAGCTTCACCCGCGCGTTCGGCAGGACCGTTCCCATCATATGATACGCCTGCGGCCTTTGCGGCCGCTTCGTCCTTGGCGGCACCCGCTTTTTCTTTGGGGCCATCGCAAGCCGCGATCATGCATGCCAGAGCAGCGGCTGCCGTTAGGGTCGTTGTCATCTTCATGCACCATTAACTTTCGACCGGCGGGGTCGTTCCTGCTGCGCGATTGTTCCTTACCATCTGCAATCAGATCCGGAGGCTATGCACGAAGTTTTGGTTGCATTGTCGTTTCAATTAATATGCCGCCAAGCGACTAGGCCAAGTAGTCACCGCGGGGTGCGACAATCTTCGCAAGACGCAACGCAGATCGATGCATTTGCGCGCTCTCTTTGATGACCGGGCGATGCCGCTCCACGTGCCGCGGATCCGACGATCAGATCGGAACTTAAATGCGTCGCTGTGCGCTTAGTGTGTGCGGCAGTCTGTCGAACTGACTGCACGAGGAGATTATCATGAGCATTGAAGGCAAAGCCAAGGAAGCCGCCGGCTACGTGAAGGAGGAACTTAACGAGCATGGCAAGTCGCCCGAGAGCCAGAAGAAGGCTCAGGAGGGGCGGGATCTTCGCAACGAAGGCCGGGTCGAAGACGGCAAGGAACCGAAGAGCTCGGAGCCGGGAACCGGCAAGAAGTAAAACGATTGACCCCGCTTCGGCGGGGTTTTTCAAAGCTGATGTCAAATTACATCTTTAATCAACCAGCGCGTCGGCAATTTCTTTGCGGGTCGGGTCACGCAGCTTTATCAGACTCCTGTCATCCCATTCGACAAGACCGGATTGCGCGAAGGCGCTGAGCCACCCTTCCATCGGCCATGTTCCCCATTTATCGTGAAACGTGCGTGCGTTGCGCAAAATATCGTTGAAATGCCGAAGCGGGGGCTCGAAAACATCGTGATGCTGATGAAAGGCGCCGGGTCCGCCCATGAATAACAGTGGTACGTGTGCCGCCTTCGCCCTAAATCCAAAATCGGTGTCCTCGGCGCCGTAACCGGTGAAAGCCTCGTCGAACCCGCCAAGGCCGGCGTAGCGTTCGCGGCGAATACCAAAGACAAGTGACCAGAACAGACCGGCATTCTCGACCCGGCGCAGCCCTGATGCCGGAAAACGGCGTGCCGGATGTCCCGATGAGCGTGCAAGCAGGTCGGCCTCTCCCCAGTCTGATCGCGCGTCATCCTGCCCCAGGTAACGAACCTGCGCACAGACCAGTCCATCCTCGCTATCGAGCACGTCCGTCATGGCCGCGATCAGGCCGCGCATCGGAATGCAATCCACGTCGAGAAACAGCAAGGTGTCGCCCTTTGCCGCGCGCGCCGCCGCGTTGCGCGCTGCTGCGAGAGGAAGGCCCTCGCAGTCCAGCCGTTCGATCCGGCAAGGGAACGGGGTTTCCTCGACGGAGACCGGCACTGTGCTGCCCATATCCACCACGATGAGTTCACGGGGCGCCGCGTCGCTGCGGCGCAGCCCTTCGACAAGCTGGGCCAGATGTCCGGCACGATTGCGTACTATCGTCAATACGCTGGTACTCATGGCGTCCTGCGCCATACATCAAGTCGATACTCGTCGCGGCGTTCGGCACGTTCGATGCGCACACACCCCGTCAGGGCATCCTGCAGCTTGTCGACTGCCTCGTCCCCGCTTTGGGGATAATCAGTTTCGCCCAGCCAGTGGACGAGGATGATGACCCCGCCAGGGAGCAGATGGTCTGCGACCCATGCAGCGGCCGTCCTGATATCCGTATCGTCCCAGTAATAGACGACTTCCGACAGCACGATGAGATCGAAGTCAGACTCGGGCGCCTGCGCAGGGAATTGCATGTTGGCAAACATCACGTGCTTATAGAAAGCACACCGCTTTCGTGCCGCGCGAAGCGCCGTCCCGCTGACGTCGATTGCCAGCAGGGACTGAACGGCTGGAGCAAGCAGGCAGGTCAGCATTCCCCTTGCGCAGCCAACTTCAAAGGCATGGCGATATTCGCCGCTGCCCAGCATACGCACGGTATGGTCATGCTTGGCTTTTTCATAGGCACTCGTTTCAAGATTCCACGGATCTTCCGTGCCCTGGAACATGCTTTCGAAATACTCCGGCGTCAGGCTGGTGAAATGCCGCCTCATATGCCCCTCTCCACGAACAGGGTGTCGCGCGCGGCCATGCGCTGCATGGCTTTCGGCAATCGAAAGCCATGCCCATGGGATGCGGTCAGTTGACTGCGATGCGCCTGCAGCGCGTATCGACGCAGGCCGGGCGACATCGCGTCGGAGCGGATTGCGCGGTATCGACGCGGTTCCGGCCTGTCGGCCCAGACGCAATATTCAGCCACGACGATGCGGCGCTTTGCCCGGCCCTTCACCGCGTAGGCGAGTTCAGCCGCCGCAGCGTGATCGCAGTGGGGTTCATGCCTGGCGGTAACCGCGATCGCATCGACCCGAAGCCGCACGCAAAACGATGCAAGGGTCATGACCGAACGATCGAATTTTGAACTGCCCGGAGCAGCGGGGGCCGCATCCTTCCAGCCCAGATGGAATGGGCGATCTCGTCGACTGCCAGTCAGCCGCGACAGCGCGCCGGCGCCCTCGCGCCTTCGGACGCAGATCAGGCGCTGCGCGCCTCCCTCCGCCGCCGGGTGCGAGCCCGAGCCGTCAGTGAGATAGACGAGGGCCGCGAAGTGCCCGGCCGCTTCTGCCTGCGCGATAAGAGCGCCGGCTCCAAGCGTTTCATCGTCAGCGTGCGGCGCCAGCACCAGCCAGCGCAGCGACCGCCAGGGACGATCAGCAAGGCTGGCGGTCACCACAACACGTCCTGCTCGCCCCAGGCATCGTGATCGAGCCACGTCAACGCTGCCTGATCGCGGGCATAGTCGGGTCCGCCCTGACGCAGGTAGAGCGACAAGTCGCGGGCGATCTTGTCGATGCGCTGGCCGTCCATCGCGCTGCGCGTTCCGACGATACGCGCGGCTAGTTCCATGACATCGAGCCCGGCGCGCTCGACAACGCCGCGCGTCAGGCGCGCAAAGGCTGGTCCATCGAGGTCATCACTCGCGGCGCGCATCGCGCATTCGCGAACCCATAGATAAGCGGTACGCGCAGCGACGACGCAGTCAGCGAACTTGGCACGTTGCAATGGATCAGCCCGGGCCGTGTCCGACATGGCCTGCCGGGTCTCCACCAGCAGCGCCTCTATGCCGCCAAGCTGTACGGCGGCGAAGCGCCAGGCCCCGGTCGTGAAGCGCGGCTCGCGATCGTAATCGCCGGGATGTCCAAGCAGGTCGGTGTCCTTGATCCGCAATCCCGTAAGGTCATAAAGGCCGCTGTTGCTTGCTCGCATGCCGCGCACGCGCCAGCCGGAGAGATCGGCACGATCCGCTTCGTCGCCTTCCACCACTACCAACCGTCGCCCCCCCTCGGGCTGCCTCGCGGTGACGATCGCGTGCGCCAGTCCGCCTGCGCCGCTCGCGAAGCTCTTTGCCCCCTTCAGGCTCATCTGAGTGCGGTTGGCCAGCTCGATCGAGACACCCGGCGCCGGTTCGGTGGCCCAAACGCCGTAAAAGCCCCCGGCATCGAGCACGCGCCCAAGCTGCCGGTTCTGCTCCGCCGATCCGTACCACTCGAACAGCAATAGCGCGTTAACATGCCCTTCGAGCAAACGCCCGACACTAAGGTCGGCCCGCCCGGCGATGCGAAGGACGTCCATAAGGATGCGATATCGCTCCCGCGTATCCGCGAAGACCGTGCCGCCGCTCGCGGCCGGCGCAAAGTGCCTATGCAGCCCCGCGGCCGCGAGACAGCGCATGCTTTCAAGAGGGAAGACCGGCGCGGCATCATACCGCGCACCAAGATCGGCCAGCCGATCGGCGATCGCTCGCGCACATCCAACCGGATCCGCGGCGATGCCGGGTGATGGGTTTAAGCTGTTCATCGCCCCGGTGCCGCCAGCGAAAGGGAACGCGAGGCGTGCTGAGCCAGCCACTGTGCCGCCTTCTCGGCAGCCATCGGATCGCGCAAACGTCGCCTGCCTTCGCCGGACATGGACACGGCATCATCGAGAATACGCCCCCAGAAACATGCAGGGGGCCATTCCGGAAGCACGATCGCGGCGCCCAGCGCCTTAAGGCCACGGCCAGTGGCATGCTGCTCAGCGTAGGGACGATCCTCGGGTATGCACACGAAAGGTCGGTCGGCCGCGATCACCGCCCCGACCAGACCGTTGCCGCCTGCACCAATGACGACTGCAGCGCGCGCGATTTCGGCCTCTGGTGACGCGACCCATCCCGCAAATTCCAGATTGCCGGGTGGCTGCGGAGGCACCGCAGCAGGGCCGATCACGCGCCATCGCCAGCCCGGCCACGCGCGGGCCGCCTTGGCAAGTTCGTCCCCATCACCTGTCGGTCCGCCCTGGCCGAAGACCACGAGGACAAGCTTTTCCAGCGGTGCTGCCTCCGCCGGTGGCTGAGCTATGCCTGGCAGGTAAAGCGTCTTTGCCCGTACCCATTCGGGCGTCGCAGCGGATTCGCAGGCGGGATGAAACGGGGCCAGCAACCCCGATGCGGCGCGAAACGTCTCGAGGTGCGCCGGATCGTCCCTTTTTCCGCTCAGCCGTACGCAGATCGTCGGCACCGAGGCCAGCCGAGCCAGCATCGCCACTTCGGCAGAGACATCGATGACCATCATCGCAGGGCGCGCCTGGGCAATCCAGCGAGTGATGCGAGCGACGCGGCTGCGCACCCCTTCGTGATCGAGCGGAGCATAATGCAGCGCATCAGGGCGTGAGGAGGCGCCGTCAAAACCATCGAACAGGCCCGAAAGAGGGCGATCATCGGCAAGATCGATCCCGTTTTCGCCGAGGCCGGTGCCGAGCAGGACGATAAGGCGTTCGCTGGCGGCAGCAATTGCCTGTGCGCGCGCGCGATGGCCTGCGCCATGATGGTGAACGTAATAGCCGATCGGGCGGTCGATCACCGTCCAATCTCCAGTTTCATGTCACGGCGCATGGGCGCAAGCAGCATCTCTTCCCGCGGTATCCGTGCATGTCCGTCTGGCAGCGACCGCATCCCGCGGCGCCAGAGCGCTCGTTCGCGCCACTGCTCGTAGCTTGGTGCGGCCGGGGCTGCGCACGTTGCCGCCAGTTCGAAGAGTTCCTCCATGGCGCGGGCCATCCCGCATTCGGCCCGCCCATCACGGCGCGGCGAGACGAAGGTGTAGACATTGCCGGGATGGGCGAGGCGGCCGCCGTGAGCGATGCCGGCGGCGACGAGCGCGCGATCTTCTCCGCTCGGAAGCAGCGGGACCCCGCCGCACTCGCGATAAAGCTGCGCGCGGATCGCCAGCGATGCGCCGGTATGATCGCCATGACGCGGCGGCGGGTTCCAGGGGAGGGGATCAACCTCGTCTTCGATGGCACGCACCGCGTTCCAGTACCTGTCCCAGGCATGGCGCAGGAGCGCAACTTCAGGTGGCAAAGGCTCAGCCCGGTCAATCTCGATGCGTCCGCCAACCAGATCCGCACCGCGGCCAAAGGCCGCAGCGATGTTTTCGAGCCAGCAGGCGGGCGGGCACGTATCGGCATCGGTGCTGACCAGAATGCCCTGCGCTGAACCTGCCAGAAGCGACAACCCAGTATCCATTGCCAGGCGGCGCGCAGATCCCGCATGGGCAAGGCCGGGCGGAAACGTCACGTCTTCGACATGGACATGCAATCGCCCCTTGAACGCGGCGCGGGCCTCGGCGACGACAGCGAAGCTCGCGTCGGTGGTGTTGTTGAGCGCGATGACCACCCGGATGACGCCTGGCAGCGTCTGCCGCGCAAGTGCCGCGAGCAGCACCGGAAGGCGCTCTTCCTCGTCGCGAGCCGGAACGCACACGCAAAAGTCGCACGCCGCAGCCAGCGGATTTGTCGGTTCGCCGTCAAGCATGTAAGAGCGGGACCTCGCAAAATTCGCTCTCAGCGTGCATCGCGATCCGGCGATTGTACAACGCTTCGTAGCTCTCGATCATTCGCCGGGCATCGCAGGTTTGTTCGGCACGTCTGCGACAATCGTAGCGGCTGAGCCGCATTGCTCCTCGCACCGCAGCCGCGAGCGATGCAACGTCATCGGGCGTTGCCAGTACGCCGCAGCTCTCGTCGAGAATTTCCGGAATTGCACCGCGGGCGAAGGCGGCGACCGGCACCCCGCATGCAAGCGCCTCGGCGACGACGAGGCCGTATGGTTCGTCCCAGGTGGGAGTGCACAGGAAGGCCCTTGCACCGCCGACGAAACGCGCCAGCGCCAGGTGATCCAGATGCCCGACATGAACGACGCGGTCGCCGAGATGCGGCTTGATCATGCCGTCGAAATACACCTGATCCAGGATCGGCCCGGCGACGCGCAGCCGCACCCCGATCGATCGCGCGGCTTCGATGGCGAAGTGCAGACCCTTTTCGGGGACAATCCGCCCGTACCAGACCAGATAGGGCTCAGGGTCGGGCTGCGGACTGAAACCGAATTTCTCAAGGTCGATCCCGTTCAGGATAACCTGATCGCTTGGGGCGACGTGATCCCACAAACGGGCGACAGAGCGCGAGACAGCGACGAAAGTGTGATTGGCCGCCGAGCACATGCGCACGCCGCTTTCCAGCCAGCAGAACGGCGGGGTGTGGAACGTCGTCACC
Source organism: Novosphingobium sp. HR1a (assembly GCF_015594425.1). Taxonomy (NCBI): domain Bacteria; kingdom Pseudomonadati; phylum Pseudomonadota; class Alphaproteobacteria; order Sphingomonadales; family Sphingomonadaceae; genus Novosphingobium; species Novosphingobium sp. HR1a. The sequence continues at coordinate 10,405 of NZ_JABXWS010000111.1, read as the reverse complement.
ATCGGCATCGGTAAAGTGTCCGCCAGCGACACCGGCAGGTAATGCAGGGAATTGTTGTGGATCACGTCGAAGTCGCGATGCCGCAGGGTGTTCATTAGCGTGAGATAAGCGTGATGCTCCTTGAAAAAGGCGACATCGTGCGCCTCCGCCGTTCCGACCTCGTCCAGTGCCGTCGCGTCGCACACGGCCTCCAGCCCGAGCGCTGCGTCGGACCGGGACGAGGCGAAGACGGTCACGGCGTGGCCGCGATCCCGCAATGCCCGGGCGAGGAGATGCGTGTGCATTTCCAGTCCGCCGGCAAACGGCTCGGCAATCGGGTACTTGAGATGTGAAATGATGCCGATACGCAAGGAGCCCGATCCGCCGGACGAAACGGGAAGCGGCATGACGTCGCCTCCTGGGTTTCGTGCCTGGCCCCCGGCCTCGTACAGTGCGAGATCAGGCTGCGGGCCGTGCATCCAGGTCTACCTCCAGTTCTCGTGGCCAGTATCGCAACGCGCGGCACGCCTCGACGAATCCGGCGGCGTCCTTCGCGTTGCCGAGCGGTTTGCAGGCCTCGTCGAGATCCTCGGCGATCCCGGCTTTGGCGAAGATGGCCTGCGCCTCCGCGCTGAAGCCGATGAACTTGCAGTGGGCGAAAGCATCGGTAACGAAGTCCTTCGCAGCGGCATCGCCTGCAAGAAGGGCCGCGCCTTCTTGCGACACCACGACCGCCACGGCATCGAAAAGGACCGATGGTCCGCCGTCGATTTTCTGCTTCGCCGCAACGCTCGTACCATCTGACAGCGTGACACCGGCGATCCTGGGCGCAATAACCTCATAGACCGCCTTTTCCTTGTCCACCGCCTTTACCAGCGCCTTGAACACGGCGGCATCGGCGCCGTCACTCAGAAGAATGCCGAGCTTGCGCCCCTTGAAGCTATCTGGACCGTTCTTGAGAATGCTCAGCTTGTCCGACGGCGGCAGGTCCACGAGCGGCTCACGCGCTGCTGCCGCAGCATCCGGCAAGGGCAGGCCGAGACCCTCCGCGACGGTTTGCGCCAGACCGCCATCGATGTTCAGCAAATGCGAAACCGTGCGTGAGCGGATGTCGGGGCGTTCCACCTTCGACAATTCGAAGACGAGCGCGTCGCCGATGTGCTTCTGCTCGATCGGCGTCTGCGACACGAAGAACTGACGCGCCTGGCTGTAATGGTCGGCGAAAGTTTCCGAACGTACCCGCTGCTTGGGCCCTTCCGCCTCCTGCGCAAAGCTTGTGAACCCGCGTGCCGGGTCTTCGCGCGGGCCGCCATGGGTCGGGCCCCAGCTGTTTGGTTCGTAGTTCGCGCGGCCCTTTGGGTTATGCATCGCCATATGCCCGTCCTGCTGGAAATGGTGCATCGGGCATTTGGGCGCGTTGATGGGGATATGCGTGAAGTTTGGCCCGCCAAGCCGCTTGATCTGGGTATCGAGGTACGAGAAATTGCGCCCCTGGAGCAGCGGATCGTTTGAGAAATCGATACCCGGCGGCACGTTTTGCGTACAGAACGCGACCTGCTCGGTCTCGGCGAAGAAATTGTCGACCACCCGGTCCAGCACGAGGCGCCCGACCACCCGGACCGGCACCAGTTCCTCGGGGATCAGCTTGGTCGCGTCGAGAACGTCGAAGTCGAAGCTGTCGGCGAAGGCATCGTCGAACAGCTGGACGCCGAGCTCCCATTCGGGGTAATCGCCCGAATTGATGGCATCCCACAAGTCGCGGCGATGAAAATCGGGATCGGCGCCGTTGATCTTCACCGCCTCGTTCCACACTACCGACTGCAGCCCCTGCTTGGGCTTCCAGTGGAACTTCACGAACGTCGATTTGCCTTTGGCGTCGATGAGGCGGAACGTGTGAACGCCAAAGCCCTCCATCGTGCGGAAAGAGCGCGGGATCGCGCGGTCCGACATGGCCCACATAACCATGTGGAAGCTCTCCGGCGTCAGCGAGATGAAGTCCCAGAAATTGTCGTGCGCCGTCTGCGCTTGCGGAAATGCACGGTCCGGTTCGGGTTTGGCGGCGTGGATGAGGTCGGGAAACTTCATCGCGTCCTGGATGAAGAAAACGGGGATGTTGTTGCCGACCAGATCCCAGTTGCCCTCCTGGGTGTAGAGCTTGACCGCGAACCCCCGCACATCGCGCGCGAGATCGACCGAGCCTTTCGAGCCCGCCACGGTCGAAAAACGCACGAAAGCCGGCGTCCGCTCGCCGACGCGCTGGAAAATGTCGGCGCGGCTGACGTCGGCAAGACTGTCAGTGAGTTCGAAATATCCGTGCGCCGCATAGCCCCGCGCATGGACGACGCGCTCGGGAATGCGTTCGTGGTCGAAGTGGAACATCTTCTCGCGGAAGTGAAAGTCTTCCAGCAGCGTGGGCCCCCGCGCGCCCTGCTTGAGACTGTTCTGGTCATCACCAACCGGAATGCCTTGCTGGGTGGTCATCGTCGGCACCTCGCCGCCTGCGACCTGCCGGGTCTCTCCGCCAGCGCCCTGCGGCTCGCTGTACGCAAATGCGATGTCCGCATCCGCCGGAACAGGGTCCGCTTTTTGGAGTGACTCCCCGCCGATATCCACCCCGGCCAGGTCGGCTGCCGTCACCGGCTTGGAAGACTTGGACTGCGTCTTGCTGGGGGTCTTGGCCATGGTCATTCCTCGGGGATTGATCTGGCCATCCAACCCGGAACGTCACTCCCAGTTGCTTCCGAAAATCGTAAATTAACCTGCGTCAAGACGATTTATCGCAGATGCACGCAACACTTCCCTGCCAGCAGCAGTTCAGATCATGCGCGTGTGCGCCGGACCACACCATCAGCATTGAAAAGGCATCGATGTTTACTGATCGCTTTCTCAGATACAAGCGCGGAGCCAGTCTCAGCGCCAACGAACGCCTTTGCCTCGAAGGGGCGATAGAGGAAGTGAGGACGCTGGAAGCTCGCCAGATCATCATCCGCGCGGGAACCGCACTGCACGAAAGCACTCTGCTGGTTGACGGTTTTCTGTCACGGTACATCGACGATCGCAACGGACTACGCCAGCTGGTGGCAATCCATGTGCCCGGCGACTTTGTCGATCTGCACGCCTACCCGCTCCAGACACTCGACCATGACGTGGCAACAATGACTGCCGCCACAGTGGCAATCGTACGCCATGAACAGCTCGATGCGATCATCGAGGAGCAGCCGCAACTGGGCCGCAAACTATGGTTCTCCACACTTATCGATGCTGCGATCCACCGCGCCTGGCTGTTCCGCCTCGGGCGCATGGATGCAATGGGAAGGGTCGCGCATTTTCTGTGCGAGACCAATGCTCGGCTGTTTTCGGCCGGGCTGAGCGACGGCCGCCGGTTTGCCCTGCCGCTGACCCAGAGTGATATCGCCGAAATATGCGGCCTGACCAACGTTCATGTGAATAGGGTCATGCGCCAGCTGCGGGAAGAGAAAGTCTGCATCTTCCGCTCTTCGCTCGTCGAAATCCTGGACGCCGAGCGCCTTGTCGCACGTGGCCAGTTTGATCCGGATTACCTCTATCTGGAAGATCCCGACCCCGTCCTGCCCTCTCATCTAGAGCACCCGTCATGACGATACAGCCGAACCCGCCCCAGCCAAGAGACGATCCCGGCGTTGCAAGTGCCGAGAACGGGGTCGTCATTCTGGACGGCCCCAACGGCATGGCCGTCACGATGACCGTCAATGCTGCAGTAAAAACCGGCCAAAGCCTTATTGCGGCGGCCAGGCTGGCCGAAGAGCAAGCTTCACGCCGCGAATGCTAGGGAGTTCGAAGTCTGTGTTCCGGCCACGTTGACTTCTTCTGTTAGCACGCGAAAACTGACAAGCTGCAGCGGGCCAAAGGCCGTGGTCAGCGCCGTATCCGCCGCATCGCGGCCACATGCCATAAGTATCCGCCCGATCCTCGGAACTTGGTGACGCGCGTCGAAGCTGTGCCATGTGCCGCCCAGATAAGCTTCGAACCACGCATGAAAATCCATCGGAACGTCGAGTGGCTCCACACCGATATCACCAAGGTATCCGCTGCAATAGCGTGCCGGTATGTTCATGCACCGGCATAGAGCCACGGCCAGATGGGCGAAGTCACGGCATACGCCGACGCGCTCGTTGTACGCTTCGTACGCCGTTCGCGTCGCGCGGGCGTGCTCGTAGCCGTACGTCAGGTGGCGATGAACAAAATCGACGATGGCCCTTACCCGCTGCCACCCCGCGGGTATGTGTCCGAACAATCCCCAGGCGATATTGGAGAGATGGTCTGTCTCGCAATACCGGCTTCCCAATAGATACTGGAGCACTTCGTGCGGCAGATCGGCCACCTCATGCTGCACAGCATCAGGACACTCGATGTCGGCCAGTCCAGAGTCGTGCATCAGAAAGTTGCAGGAAATCGTGGTGGTCCCGCTCGGCAGAGTGAGGCGCGTGCAAAAATTTCCGAAAGCATCATGGTAATGTTGCATCGGAATGCCGCGATCGTTCATGATCGCGTGAGGTGATCGCAAGTCCTGAAATCTTTCCGGACGAACGTTGAGCATCGCCACCAAAGGCGTTGAAGCCTCTACTTTAAGACCAATCTCATATCCGCCGCGAATTAACATAAATCAGGCTCCGGTGAAGCGCCATATACTCACCGAAACGGCGAGAAGATGGCTCTTGCACAAAGCGCCGTCCGGCTTTTAAGTTTCAACCATGCACTCGGCTGAACGCATATCTGTGCGACGGAAGCAAGGGTTGGCGATATCTGGACGGCAAAACGCCGCCCGTCCGAAATTGAGGGGCGGCGCAATCCACGACTTGAAAATTCGCTCAGCGCGCGGTTGCGGTGGAAGAAATTGACGATTGAAAGAAGGATGACCGCGCCAACGAAGGGGATAATCAGATCTGTAAGCGAAAATTCCTGCCCACACTGCCACGAATGCCCCGCAACGGCCCTGAAAGCGCATTGCCGATAATCGAGCCGGCACAGCCCACGACGATATTGAGGAAGGGGCCTATCGATGCATCCCGCTTCATCACCATGCTAGCCAGCCAGCCTGCGATGCCGCCAACGAAAAATGCGATGATCCAGCCCATGTGTCTCGTCCAGCGCACTTTCGGTCGGATGACCCGGTGGAAACGGCTCGTCCGCGGCGACGAGCAGCGGATCGACGTCCCGGAGGCCATGATCCATGTCGCTCTAGGCAGTCTCATGCTCCGCAGAATTGTCAATCCATGAACACTCTCAGACGGACTTTCAGACCCATTCGTAAATCGATGCCCACTTCCAGGCACGAGGAAATCAATGTCAAACGGCAGGCGCGCGCTTTTTGCGGGTGAGCACATACCCCCAAAAGGCGCGACGCCTGATCCCCTTCCGATCTGGCGTCTGCTTGGCGAGCGGGAAGGTGCAAGGCTGCGGTGATCTCCGACGCGGTCTGGCGCCGAACGCATCACGGCATTTGGCGCGCAGAACTAAGATGTTGGGGAAACATCAAATCCCCTAAAGCGTTCGGTGACAATGCGCGGAAGTTGTGCCCCGCAAATCGCTTTCGCAGAAAGATGGTAGATCACCTTGGCATCAATTTCGCCTGACAGGCCGGCGCGATGAAATCTGGTTCTGACACTCCCGCTCGGGCCTGGACAGAATCGGAGCGGCTCGAAAGCCTCTTGCAGGCCGATATCCTCGACACACCGCCGGAGCGCGCGTTCGACGATATCGCTTGGCTTGCAAAGAACGCATGCGGCACCCCAATTGCGCTTGTCAGTCTGGTCGACAGGCACCGGCAATGGTTCAAGGCCAGGTTTGGCGTCACTACGCTTGAGACGTCGATCGACACATCCGTGTGCGCGCTGGCCATCCAGGGACCGGGCCTTTTCGAGATACGAGACCTTGCCGCCGATCGTAGAACCGCAAATTTTTCACTGGTCACCGGTGAACCCCACATCCGCTATTACGCCGGCGTCCCACTCCTCACGCCGGATGGCCTGCCGCTTGGTTCGCTCTGTGTCATCGATACCGTCCCAAGACCTGAGGGCTTGAACGAAGTTCAGCGCCAGACATTGATCGCACTGGCGGCCCAGGCGATCGCCCAGATCGAACTGCGCATGTTGCAGCGTAGAAGTGATGCGATGTTGGTCGCTTCCCGGTCAGTTGGAACGTGGGACTGGAACGTCGGCGATGATCTCATCGTGTCGGACGCGCGGTTGGCTACGCTCTACGGTGTGGACGTGGAGCGCGCCGCGCGCGGCGCGCGACTTGAAGAGTTCTTCGCAAGGGTTCATCCGGATGATCTCCCCGGATTGACAGCCAGAATCGAAAAGGCCGCGGAAGAGCTCGGGCCCTTTGCCTGCGAATATCGGCTGACCCAGCCGGATGGATCGATTAGATGGGTTGCGGCCGAAGGGCATTGCAGCCTTGCTCCCGACGGGATCACCAAGCACTTTCCGGGCGTAAGTTTCGACATTACCGACCGCCGGGGGGCAGAGGCTCGCCAAGCAGCACTACTCCACTTGACGGACGTGCTGCGCGAGATGGACAGCCCTGCGGACATTGCGTTCGCGGCGTCCGAAATTCTCGGGACCACACTTGGTGTCAGCCGAGCCGGATACGGCACGATTGATCCAGTTGCTGAGACGATAACGGTCGAGCGTGACTGGAACGCGCCGGGTGTGACAACCATCGCCGGGACATTGCATTTTCGTGAGCATGGCACCTACATCGAAGACCTGAAACGCGGAGAGACGGTGCTGTGCACCGATGCCGATGTCGATGTGCGCACGCGGGACCAGGCCGACGTCCTGAAGAGTATCACCGCCCATTCTTTCATCAATATGCCGTTGCATGAGAACGGTGCGTTTGTTGCTCTGATCTACGTGAACAACGGCACTCCGCGCACCTGGTCCGCTGACGAAGTGATTTTCATGCAGGAGATTGCTGCCCGTACTCGAAGCGCAACTGAAAGGCGGCGGGCCGAGCATGACCTGGCCGCTCTCACCCAATCGCTCGAGCAGCAGGTCGAAGAGCGCACCACCAGCCTGATGATGACGGAAGAACAGCTTCGGCATTCTCAGAAAATGGAAGCCGTAGGTCAGCTCACCGGCGGTCTGGCTCACGACTTCAACAATATGCTTGCCGGTATCGCCGGATCACTGGAGATGATGCAAGTCCGGATCGCTCAAGGCCGGATCGGTGAGCTGGAAAAGTATGTAACGGCGGCCCAGGGAGCATCCCGCCGTGCGGCCGCGCTCACCCACCGCCTGCTGGCATTTTCCCGAAGACAGACGCTTGATCCAAAACCGACCGACATTAATCGTCTTGTCGCGGAAATGGAGGAGCTCATTCGGCGGACGGTGGGGCCGGCAATCCAGCTTGAAGTGGTCGGTGCCGCGGGGCTCTGGACCGCTTTGGTCGATCCGAACCAGCTCGAGAACGCACTGCTCAATCTATGCATCAATGCACGAGATGCCATGCCGGAAGGCGGCAGGATAACTATCGAGACAGCAAACAAGTGGCTTGACCCTCGCGCAAGTCGCGAGCGCGATCTCCCGGAAGGGCAGTACCTCTCGCTGTGCGTGTCCGATACGGGCACGGGCATGTCGGCCGAAACTATGAAACGGGCATTCGATCCGTTTTTCACAACCAAACCGCTTGGAGAGGGGACGGGATTGGGCCTCTCCATGATCTACGGATTCGCGCGGCAATCAGGGGGACAAGTGCGCGCCTACAGCGAGGTCGGTATGGGGACCACCATGTGTCTGTATCTGCCAAGACACTACGGCAACGTCGATGCCGCAGAGCCGCTCGAAGTGGCATGCGTGATCCCCGAGACAGGCAAGCGGACCGTTCTGGTCGTGGATGATGAGCCGACCATCCGCATGCTCGTTTGTGAGCTGCTTGAGGAAATGGGCCACGTGACGCTCGAGGCGGATGATGGACCTGCGGCGGTGACGTTGCTCGATTCAAACGCAGCGATCGACCTGCTTATCACGGATGTCGGCTTGCCAGGGGGGCTGAACGGCCGTCAGGTCGCTGACGCGGCAAGGGTCACCCGTCCAGATCTCAAGGTGATTTTCATCACCGGCTTTGCAGAGAATGCCGTCGTGGCCAACGGCCAGTTGGAGCCTTGCATGAGGCTGGTCACGAAGCCCTTCGCGCTGGATGTACTCTCGGCCCAGATTGCTGACCTGCTTACCAGTGACGAATAGAACCGCTGAGCTATCTCTTGCCGCTGACTTGGGCATGCCGATATCGGGGACGGAATGCATGGCATCCCCTGGTCTTGCGAACCGCACGCACTTCAACCGCGAGACCGAGCCCTCCACGGTAGGAAGGTCTGAGATAAGCAAATCTGGTGGGTGCGATACGCCATGCTTTCGAGATTGCCCTGTCTAGGCGGATCACGACCTCATCGCCTGGAGCCGGTCACACAGTTCGCAGCCATTAACAGGGATCAAACCGTTTCGCGGGAGCCGATTCCATGTCCCGCGCATTTCGCGGGAATGACCCGATCTGTCGCGTTCGTCGGTGCCGGCCCGACCACTATCTATACGCTGCACGCCTTGCTGCAACAGGAGGTACCGCCATTCGAGCTCACCCTGTTCGAAAAGCAGGCGAGCGTTGGACGGGGCACGCCCTATCGGCCCGGCTGGAACGACCCCGCCATGCTGTCCAACATCGCCAGCGTCGAGATTCCGCCGCTGGAGGAGACACTGGTCGACTGGCTCCACCGGCAGAGCGACGATCGGCTTTCAGAACTGCGCATAGATCGCGAGCAGATCGATGATCGCGCGTTCTACCCGCGCGTGCTGCTCGGCGAGTACTTCCACGATCAGCTTCAGGCGATGCTCGAGCGGGCCACGTGCGCCGGTGTGAAGGTGAACGTGCGTACGCGGTGCGAAGTCATCGATGCGACGAGCGGAAGCGATGGAATGACCCTGGTCGTGCGGCCGGAGCGGGGAGGTGTTTTCGAGACCCTCTTCGACCATGTCGTGCTTGCAACCGGTCATCAATGGCCAGCCCAACCGGAAGTGCGGCCGGGTTACTTCCTCAGCCCTTGGCCTGCTTCCGAGATCGAGAAAATTCGCGCCTGCCGGATCGGCATTCGCGGTTCGTCGCTGACCGCGATCGATGCTGCGGTGGCGCTGGCGGTAAGCCATGGCGCGTTCGTTGATGATGGGCAGGGTGGGCTCATCTACGCGCCCGGCGTGGGCACCGACGACTTCCATATGACCATGCTGTCGCGCAAGGGGCTGCTTCCCGAAGCGGACTTCTATTTTCCCATTCCCTATGAGCCGCTCGCCATCTGCAACGACGAAGCCATCGAAGCCCTTATTGCCGGGCAGATGGACGACCTTCTCGATCGAGCTTTTGGGCTATTCAAGCAGGAGCTGGCCGCAGCCGATGGCGCTTATGCAGAGCGGGTAGGGCTCGACCGGCTCGATATGGAAGAATTCTGCGACGGCTACTTTGCCGAGCGTATGGCGACTGACCCATTTGTGTGGGCTGATCGGAACCTGGCACAAGCGCAGGCGGATTACGAGGCACGCCGCACCGTGGCATGGCGCTACGCGATCCTGCGGATGCACGAAGTCATCCAGAGCCTCATACCGCATCTCGACGATGCAGATTTCCAACGCTTCTCCCGCTTCTTCAAACCCGTGTTCGTCGACGATTACGCCACGGTTCCGCACGAATCGATCAAGCGCATGCTGGCGCTTCACAAAGCCGGGAAGCTTGACGTCTTGCGGGTGGGGGAGAACTACAGGATCGACAGTCACCGGGCGGAAAGCGGCGCCGTTCTCCACCTCGATGGTGAAGCGGTCCATTTCCCGGTTTTCATCGAGGCTACCGGCCAGCGTGCTCTGGCGGCCAAGGACTTCCCTTTCGCCTCGCTGCGCGATCAGGGCATCGTGCGCGACGTGGCAGCCGGACAGGAACGCGGTCCTGCGCGGGGCATCGTGGTCGACGACGAGTTTCATCCCATATCGCCCGACCTTCCGGCCGACCAGCTCTTCTGTCTGAGCCTGCCTTTCATCATGGGCAGGCATCCCTTCATCCAGGGAATCACCAGCTCTTGCGAGATCGGCCAGGTCGTGGGCGCGGAACTGGCCGCTGCCCTTGCCCGGGAAAGCGCGGTAGCGGCCGAACCGGCCAGCGAGGCACAGGGGATGGCTCTTTCATGAAGTTGTTCGCAATCTACATCGGCGGCGAATTTCCTGGCGCCAACATCGAAGTCCACGACCTTCGGTTCGTGGTCGCCAACACGATCGAGGAGACCTACGCAGCATTGCGCCGGGACTGGTGGGGCGTGCCCCGAAGTCTGCACATCGATTGCTGGGCACAGATCACTCATGCCGATGGCCATGACGTGTCGCTGCGGTCCGAGCCGTTCACCGGGCCTGAGAGA
>NZ_JABXWS010000126.1:0-2432 GCF_015594425.1 Novosphingobium sp. HR1a | reverse complement strand
CTTTTTTTCGTCAATCTCGGTGGCTACGAGCCCGGGGAGTTTGCGGAACGACACCGCAACGTCTTTGTCGTGGCTGAAAGCGAGGGCAAGGCCAAGTCGCGCGCGGTGAAGTCGGTCAGGCAATGGGCCGATCCGCACAAGGACGACCTGTATGAAGCGGAGCAAGCGTTCTGCTTGACCGACCAGCCGGTCGGCGATCGACTTTACGTGCATTTGACGCCGGCTTCTCCCGGCATGGAACCCACCTTTACCTGCCAGTATATACCCATCCGGAGAAGCAGTTGAGCCGTCCTGTCGTGCAGTGGGAACCCGGCAGGGCGCGACCAAGGCTTGCGACTTCGTTCCATGACTGACCGACCGCCAGCCGCTAGGGACCATCCCGTCACGCCGGACGGCCGCTACTTCGTGGTTCGCGGCCGGCTGTGGCGGATGTCCGATCCCCGCCTTCCCGAAGACCGCCGAGCACATCTGGTTACAGAACTGATGAGGGCCCGCCGTGCGATAGCAGCGGCGCGGCGGTCAAAAGACACCGTCGCCGAAGACGAGGCGCACGCGGCAGTCGATCGGGCCAAGCGCGCGCTGGGAGAACGAGGACAGGTCTGGTGGGATGACGGAGCGCCGGACCTCAATCGCCATATGGCGAGGACTACACCTTACGCCGCCTGGTACGCCGCCAGAACGACATGACCGTACCAGCTCAAGATCAATCGGCATAAATGCGAGTTTCACACTCTCATCTCGTCCCATCGCATACTCCCATGCGTTGAGCGGCAGCAAAGACCGAAAAACCGATGCAGTCTGCCATACACGCAAGGACTGGACACTGACCGACATCGCAGAATGGCTGGCTCCGATCGGAACGATGTTTGCGGCCATGATGACCCACATCAATCTGGCCGCCCGTGTGAGGAAATGGGCTTTGCGGTCGTTACCATCGGTTCGGTTGCCTGGACGATCGTCGGGCTTTGCCCGGGGCAAGTCAGCCTGATCGCAGCCAACGGGTTGCTGACGTTCATCAATTTCGTCGGCATAGGGCGCTGGCTGGGAAGGCAACGCGCGTATGAAGATGGTGGGCAATCCGCCAAGATGGCAGTCGCAGGGCATCTTCTCCCACCTTGTTCACCGCCGCCGGAATTGCGGGCATGCCCGGGCTGGACGGGACAGCACACCTCTTGGCAAAGCCGTCGAGGCGCTCATGGAATACAGGTCCGGCACGGTGAGCTATGTTGCTGCGGCGACCACGGTGGCCGCCGGGATCGCCGAAGAGCTGGGGCCGGTTCCGCGCGGCGCCGCCGTGTTCGAGTGCGGCCAGATGGTGCTGCTCATGCCTCGCCGCGCGTTCGAGTCTATCGCGCCGATAGCTCCCGATTGCTGGCCGACCCTATTTAGTCTGGGCCTGCGGGGCGGGAAACTTGCTGCGCGTTGTCAGCGTTAGATACTTAAAATCTTACAGGAACATGCGCCATGACCCATCCCGTCCGTTTTTCCCCTTCTGTCGAGCAAGTGAAGCCGGATGAGGCAGAAACTATACGGGGGCTTGAAGAACAACTCGATTCCATTCAGCAAACCACTGCTCAGGATTACAAGACAGGTTTCCGGGCCGTTCACGCCAAGGCACATGGCATTGCCATCGGCCGCCTGACAGTGAACGCCGGGCTTCCCCCGGACCTCGCCCAGGGGATTTTTTCGCATCCTGCCAGCTTCGACGCCGTCATCCGCATCTCCACCAATGCAGGCGATGTGCTCGACGATGCGATTGCCCTTCCGCGCGGGCTGGCGCTAAAGGTAATGGATGTTCCCGGTGATCGGCTGCCCGGATCGGAAGGCGAAACCTCGCAGGATTTCATCATGGTCAACGGGCCGGTTTTCACCGCTCCCGATACCGCGGCGTTTCTCAAAAACCTGAAACTGCTGGCCAAGACCACGGATGTTGCCGAAGGCGGCAAGAAAGTGCTATCCTCGGTGCTGCAGGGCGTCAACGCCGCGCTGTCCGCCGTGGGCTACGAATCGCCGACGATCCAACAGTTGGGGGGCGCCCCCCAGGTCCACCCGCTCGGCGAAACCTATTATTCCCAGACCCCCTATCGGTTCGGCGACTATATCGCGAAGTTCAGCCTCGTGCCGGTGGCCGCTTCGCTGACCTCGCTGACGGACGTGAAGATCGACGTGACCGACCGCCCCGATGCTCTGCGCGAAGACGTCAGCCGCGCTCTGATCGAGCATGGTGGCGAATGGGAACTGCGTGTCCAGCTTAACACCGATCTCGATAAGATGCCCGTCGAGGATTCGACCGTCGAATGGAGCGAAGACGAAAGCCCGTTCGTGACGGTGGCCACGCTCGAGATCGAACCGCAGATCAGCTGGCAGCACGGGACGAGCGACCGGCAGGACGACGCGCTCAGCTTCAACATCTGGCGGGGGGTCACCGCGCA
>NZ_JABXWS010000110.1:0-131440 GCF_015594425.1 Novosphingobium sp. HR1a | reverse complement strand
CCAGCCGCTGGGCAACATCAACCGCGCTCGCAACGAAACCTACCGTCGCTCGGCCGCCTTTCGCGGCCGGGTCAACGGCTGTCCTATCCACGACCCCCGCACGCCACAGGACATTGCGGCAGAGTAAATGGTAGATGGGCCGGTGTTACAGGAACGCCGGCCTCTTCGCGATATGGCCGCTGCGCTGGGCGCTTTCGACCAAATCCAAGCCGCGCCACATCCTTTTCCGCGCTCCATAGCTGGAATTTCCCATGATTGATGAACAGGACGGCACGGTCCATTACGATGGTGCCGAAGGTGGGTGGGGCTCTGTACGCGGCATCGCCGAGACCGCCTGGCGCGAACGGCCGACGCCGGGCGCCCTCGATACACTGAGGCGGCAAAACAAGGTCAAAGGCTTCATGTGCGTCTCGTGCGCATGGGGAAAACCAGCCAAGCCACATGCGTTCGAGTTCTGTGAGAACGGTGCCAAGGCCACGCTCTGGGAATTGACGAGCCATCGCTGCACCCCCGAGTTCTTCGCCGGGCATACCGTCAGCGAGCTGCGGACATGGAAGGATTACGACCTCGAACAGCAAGGCCGCCTGACCCATCCCATGCGCTACGAAGCGTCGAGCGATACCTACGTTGCGTGTTCCTGGGAGGACGCGTTCGCAGCGATCGGACGCGAGTTGAAAGCGATCGATCCCGGCTCGGCGGTGTTCTACGCCTCAGGCCGCGCGAGCCTGGAGACCAGCTACCTCTATGCGCTGTTCGCCAGACTGTATGGTCATAACAACCTGCCCGACAGTTCCAACATGTGCCATGAAACGACTTCGGTGGCGTTGAAGAAAGTGATCGGATCTCCGGTCGGAACCTGCGTCCTGGACGATTTCGACGTGTGCGACGCGATCTTCTTCTTCGGGCAGAACACCGGCTCAAACAGCCCGCGCCTCCTTCACCCACTCCAGAAGGCGGTCGAGCGCGGCGCGAAGATCGTCACGTTCAATCCGATCCGGGAGAAGGGCCTTGAGGAGTTCAAGAACCCCCAGAGCCCGTTGGAAATGCTCACGACGAAGAAGACCGAAATTTCCACGCTCTACCTGCAGGTCAAGGCGGGCGGCGACATCGCGGCGATAACGGGATTGATCAAGCACGTCCTGGCGGCGGAAGAAATCCGTTGGCGGGACGAGAATCAACACGTCCTCGATGTCGATTTCATCGCCCAGCACACGGACGGCTTCGCCGAGATGAGGGCCCACGCAGAGGCGACTAGCTGGGACGACATCGAACGCGAGAGCGGCCTTTCGCGTGAAGATCTCGGCGAGGCGGCCCAGATCTACATCGAAGCGCCCCGTGCGATCGCCATGTTCGGCATGGGGCTGACCCAGCATGTCCACGGCTCGCAGAACATCGCCGCGCTCACTAACCTGTGGTTGCTCAAGGGCAATGTCGGTCGCGAGGGCACCGGCATCTCTCCCGTGCGCGGACATTCCAACGTGCAGGGTCAGCGGACCGTAGGTATCTCGGAAAAGCCGGAACTCGTGCCGCTCGACAGGCTGGCGGAGCAGTTCGGCTTCGATCCACCGCGCGACGAGGGCCTGAACACCATCAAGGCCTGCCACAAGATCCTGTCCGGCGAACTCAAGGCGTTCATCGGCCTGGGCGGCAACTTCATCCGCGCCATTCCCGAGCGCGAGCGGATGGAAGAGGCCTGGACCAGACTGCGTCTCACCGTCCAGATCGCGACCAAGCTCAACCGCAGCCATCTGGTGAACGGCGAAGTCGCGTACCTGCTGCCCTGCCTGGGCCGGTCCGAGGAGGATGTCCAGGCAACCGGTTCGCAGGCCGTGACAATGGAGGATTCGCTTTCGTGCATCCACGGCTCGCTCGGCAAGAATACACCGGCCTCCGAACATCTCCGCTCGGAAACTGCGATCGTCGCAGGCATCGCGAAGGCGACCCTACCGGCGAATCCTAAGGTGCGCTGGGATGAATGGACGGGAGACTACGCCAAGATCCGCGATTGCATCGAGAAGACCTATCCCGAGCAGTTCCACGACTTCAACCGGCGCGTCTTCACGCCGGGCGGGTTCCATCGCGGCAATCCGGCCCGCGGCCGGATATGGAAGACCGAAAGCGGCAGGGCGCAATTCAGCGTCCCCACCGCCATGCGCTCGATCGGCTTTGAGGACGCGCCCGGTCGTTTCCGCCTGATGACCTTGCGCTCGAACGATCAGTTCAACACTACTATCTACGGCTATTCCGACCGCCTGCGCGGTATCGAGGGCACGCGGGACGTCGTGCTCATGAACCCGGAAGACATCGCCGAGGCCGGGCTGGTGCAAGGTCAAGTCATCGGGCTGGTCGGCGATGCCGGCGACGGGGTCCACCGGGAGGTAAGCGGGTTGACCGTCACCCCCTTCCTGCTCCCGCGCGGCTGCATCGGCGCATACTATCCCGAGATGAACCCGCTTATCCCGGTATGGTATCATGACGAGCAATCGCGAACGCCTGCCTCAAAGAGCGTACCCGTGCGGCTTGTTGCAAACCCACGAACGACCTGAACGCCTCTGGCGCACGCTGACGCGCCCGCAGTCCCAGGAGCGATTGCGACGGCGAGACGTTGGACTGGTATGAGCGAAAGCAATCGCACGTCCAACCCGGTCAAGCGGGCCATCCGTCAACAGGTTGTCGGCATGTTCAACGACCGCGAGCAAGGCGAGGCACCGGTGGTGAGGAGCCGAAACGCGCTGTTCGAGCCGACATCGGTCGCCTGGCGGGTCCATGGTGACGTCGCCTCCATGATGGCGGGCGGCATCGCCAGCCTTTTGCTGCAGATGCTGCATCCCGGCGTTCTGGCAGGGGTGTGGGACCATTCCAATTTTCGTGCCGACATGCACGGCAGGCTGCGGCGTACCGCCCGCTTCATTGCCACAACCACCTATGCCGATCGGTCCGCAGCCGAGGCTATGATCAGGCGGGTCCGGTCCGTCCATGATGGCGTCAAGGGGCATCTGCCGGACGGCACGGCGTATCAAGCGAACGACCCCGCGCTTCTGGCGTGGGTGCATGTCACAGAGACCCATAGTTTCCTCGACGCCTGGATTCGCTACGGTGAGCCCTGGATGTCGCGTGCGGATCAGGATCGCTACTTTGCCGAGATGGCCCTGATCGGCGGGGCGCTGGGGGCAGAACCCCTGCCGCGCACGCGGGCCGAGGCGAACCGCCTGATAGCCGGGATGCGCCCGGCGCTGAGGGCGGATGCGCGAACGGCCGAAGTCGCCCGGCTGATCCTGCATCCGGTCGCAGCGAACCGGCTCGCCGGCCTGCCAGGCAGGCTCGCCGGACAGGCTGGTGTCGATCTGCTGCCACGCTGGGCCCGCTCGCTCCATGGCCTGTCTGCCTCGCCGCTTCGAACGCCGCTGGTGCGCGCGGGCACGCTGGGCGTCGCGCAGGCGCTGCGGTGGGCGTTCAGGTGATGGGCCGCCAGGACGAGCAGCTACAGGACCTGCACCGTGCGATGCACGACGCCGCGGCGCAGGGCGATTTTGAGCAGGCAGCGCAATTGCGTGACCGGATCAGCCTGTTGCGCGGCATGCCGGTTGGTGGGCCGGCACAGGACGTCGATCCCTCCGGTCTCATTCGTCAACAACCGGGAGCGATGGGGCTGGGCACAAGCCGCGGACAGGTAAAGCCACCTCCGGGATGGACACCGCCGAAGAAACCGGACCCGATGACGAAGGGCCGCCGAAGGGGGCGCAAGGGCCCGGACTGATCTGCGCCGGGTCGTACGAAGGACAACTTCTGTGCGTCTTGCGGGAACGCGCGGGCCTGCCGGAGGCTTTCTTCCTCGATACCGGGCGGCAGGCCTATCCACGCCCCGAACCGAAGGAAATCTACATGTCCAAAAGCGATCCGGAAACTCCGCGCGGCCCGATGGGCGATGCGCGCCCGGACTCATTCGATCCGCACAAGCAGAATGAAAGCGGCCAGAAGCCTCAGAAACTGGAGGACCGACCTTCGGGAAGCACCGTCAGTCCCGAAGACTATCCTGAAGACCAGCGCGCGAAGGGAGCCTGACGAAACGGTGTGACCCGGCTCAGCCGCCCGGTGACGCCGGTGCGGCGCGATGCCGCAATCAACACAGATCAATCAAATTTAGCCGGCGGGCCCCTTTTCTTTCGCTTTCTCTGTGCGTTGTGGAGCCAGGCCAGTCGCCGCACCTCGCAGGCGATCAGCTTCACAGGCAAGGAGCGCGATCTGACTGACATGACCATGCGGCTTGAGCTCCGTCACTGGGCAATGCGCCCCGCAGCCCAACGGCGCGACTGCGTCTCAGGTGCGGCGTGAACCTGGCGTTCACCGCGCTCCGCATCGCGCAAACCCTCGCCGAGAGGTCCATCGCCTTCCTGGCGGACGACGAGCAGCAGGCCGAGGCCCTGGCCGAAGCCGTCCGGGCGCTGGCGCCGCAAGGGCATGTCGTCCACGTGCCATCCAGCGACGCACTTCCGGGGGACACGGCTCCCGCGACGCCGGCGAACGCGGGGCGCCGCGCGTCGGCGCTGCGGGCCCTTCGCCTGGCGCAAGGCACTTCCGTCGCCTGCATCCTGAGCGGAGAAGCCGCAGCGCGGCGCTATCCCGCGCCTGATGCGTTCGATAGCGCCCCGCCCACGCTGCACCCCGGGGACGAGGCGGACACCCGATCGTTCGCGATACAACTCGAAGAGCTGGGGTATGTCGCCGACGACCGCGTCGACGAACCGGGCGAAATGGCGGTGCGCGGCGAAGTCATCGATATCTTTCCCGCCGACGCCGGCGGCCCGGCCCGCATCGAGCTGGCAGCGGGCAGGATCGCCGCGATCCGCTCGTACGATCCCGGCACGCAGCGCACGGTTGGCGATCTGGAGCGTCTGGAGATCGGCCGCGCCGCCGAACCGCCGATTGACGAGCCGACGTCCATCCTTGCCCACCTGACGCCGGGTATACTCGCTCTTTCCGATAAAGCCGACCATCGCCGCAGGCGCTTCATCCAGCTTGCCCGCGACGCTATGGGCGGTGCGCCCCATCGCCTGGATGCGATTGACGACATCGCCTGGAAGAAGGACTGCAAGGACTGGAGGCCGGCTCCGTTTGACGCGGACTTCACGCCGGTGCCGCGGTTCGCCAACGAGCGTTCGCCGCTTACCGCGCTAGTGCGCTTCGTGAAGCCGCTGCTCGCTGCGGGACGCAGGTTCGTGCTGGCGGGCAGTGCGCGAGACTTGCGCTTCCTGCGCGGCAAGGTCGTCCGGCGCCTGTCAATGGAAATCGTGGAACTGGACGCATGGGCGGCACTGGATGACCTGCCGTCAGGCTGCGGCGGCAGCCTGACAGTGCCGGTCGACGCCGGATACGTTGACGAGCGCGTCGTTCTCGTCGCGGCGGCAGACCTGATGGGCAGTCGCGCATTGATCGGCGCTGGTGGCCCGACCGGCGCGAACCCGTGGCATGTCGGCATCGAAGTGCGCAGCGGCGACGTGGTGGTCCACGAGGACCATGGCGTCGGGCGCGTGCGGGGGCTTGAGGCCTCGCCGGTCGGCGCGGCCGACGACCAGTCTCCGATCGACAGGATCGTGCTCGAGTATGCGGGTGGTGCTCGGCGGCTGGTCCCTTTCGATGAGGCCGACCGGATCTGGCGATACGGCGCTGACGGCGACGCGGTGAGCCTGGACAAGCTGGATGGCTCATCCTGGGACAAGCGCCGCGCGGCGATCAACGCCGCGATCGACGAGAGCGCGAAGGCCCTGACGCTTCTGGCGCGTGAGCGCGAGACGCTGACAGCGCCGGTCATGGAGCCCGACCCTGCCGCCTACGAACGCTTCGCGGGCCGCTTCCCCTTCAACGAAACGGCCGACCAGGCGGGAGCCATCGCAGCCGTCCGCGACGATCTGGCGAGCGGCCGGCCAATGGACCGGCTGGTCATCGGCGACGTCGGCTATGGCAAGACCGAGGTCGCGCTGCGGGCCGCAGCTCTGGCGGCGCTGGCCGGCTTCCAGGTCGTGGTCGCCGCGCCGACCACCGTCCTCGTGCGGCAGCACCTGGAGACGTTCCGCCGCCGCTTCGAGGGAACGAAAATCGAGGTCGCCGGCCTGTCCCGGCTGAGCAGTGCGGCAGAACGCAAGTCTGTGAAAGCGGGGCTTGCCGATGGCTCGACCGGTATCGTCGTGGGCACCGGCGCGGTGATGGCGAAGGGCGTGAACTACGCCAGGCCGGGGCTGGTCGTCATCGACGAAGAGCAGCGCTTCGGCGCTGCCGACAAGGCCCGTTTGCGCGGCTTGGGGACCGTCCATGTCCTGAGCCTGAGCGCCACGCCGATCCCGCGCACCCTGCAGGCCGCGCTGGTGGGCCTGCAGCAGATGTCCCTCATCGCCACGCCTCCCGCCCGGCGCCAGCCGATCCGCACCAGCATCGGGCAGTATGACGATGTGCTCGTCCGCACCGCGCTCACTCGCGAAAAGGCGCGGGGAGGCCAGAGCTTCGTGGTCGTGCCGCGTATTGAGGACATGGCGAAAGTCGCCGCGAAGATAAAACGCGCGGCCCCCGATCTGGTGGTGGTCGAAGCACACGGAAAAATGTCAGCGGCCGAAATCGACGACGTCATGGTCGGCTTTGGCGCTGGCCGGGGGGATATCCTGCTGGCGACCAACATCATCGAAGCGGGCCTCGACGTGCCGCGCGCGAACACCATGATCGTCTGGCGTGCCGATCGCTTCGGCCTGGCACAGCTGCACCAGCTGCGCGGCCGCGTCGGGCGCGGCAACCGGCGCGGGCAGGTGATCCTGCTGATCGAAGGCGAGGATGCTATCGCCGCGCGCACGCTCAAGCGGCTGCGCACGCTCGCGACTTTCGACCGGCTGGGCGCGGGTTTCGCGATCAGCGGCCAGGACCTCGACATGCGCGGCGCGGGCGACCTCGTCGGCGATGATCAGGCCGGGCACATGAAGCTGATCGGCGTCGATCTCTACCAGCATCTGCTCCGTGTCGCGCTGAAGGCCGCGCGCGGCGAGGACGCCGAGCGCTGGAGTCCCGAACTCAACCTGGGCATGAGCGGCGTGCTGCCCGACAGCTGGATTCCGGAGGCGGACCTGCGGCTGTCCCTTTACCTGCGGCTCGCGCGCATCGAAACCGAAGAGGCGCTCGATGCATTCGATGATGAACTTCTGGATCGCTTCGGAACGCTGCCCGCCGAAGCGGCGATGCTGCTGGCCCATGCCCGCATCCGCCTGACCGCGCGGGCTTTGCGGATCGCGCGCATAGACGCGGGCCCAGCCGCGATTGCACTCACTCCGCGCCGCGATTGCCCGATCGACTTCGCCGCCACGGGCTTCGCGCAAAGCAAGGGACGGTGGATCCTTGCCGAGGCACTGCCGAGCGAAGCCGATCGTATCGTGCGCGTCGAAAGCCTGCTCGACGGGTTCGAATGCTGACCTGTCGGGCCCAGCCGTGCCTGCGGCGGGATTATCTTTAGATCGTGCCGGGTCTTTATGAGCGCGGCGATCGTTTCATTTGCAACAGTGGTCAGGTCCGACCGGACCACCAGCACATCCGAAAACATGGAGAGCAGGAATGGCAACCATGAACGACGACGCGCCGCCTACCACCTCAAAATTTCGCGAGACCCGCGACGCCGCCTTGCAGACACTTGCAGAAACGCGGGGTGACAGCCTGATCGGTCGGACCGTGACGATCAACCGCCCCCGCGCGGAACTCTATGCCTACTGGCGCGACTTTGCACGGCTGCCGACGTTCATGGACAACGTCGAACGGGTCGACGTGCTGTCGCCGACCCGCTCGCACTGGGTCGTCAAGGCGCCAGGCGGAAGGACGGTCGAATGGGACGCGCTCGTCACCGAGGAGAAGGAGGGCGAACTGATCGCCTGGGCCTCCACCGAAGATGCAGACGTGCCCAACAGCGGCCGCATCGAATTTCGCAACGCAGGCGATCGCGGCACCATCGTCACCGCCACGATCGTCTACGACCCGCCCGCTGGCGTGGTGGGCAGGCTCATCGCAAAGATGTTCCAGCGCGAACCGGCGATCCAGGCGCGGCGCGATCTGCGGCGCTTCAAGCAGCTTATGGAAACCGGCGAAGTCGCCACGTCGTCGCGCACCCGCGCGCAGCTTCACGAGGAGACAGCCTGATGCGCGCGCTCACCTGGCACGGCAAGCATGACGTCCGCGTCGATACGGTCGACGATCCCGAAATCCTCAACCCGCGCGACGCCATCATCAAGATCACCTCGACCGCGATCTGCGGATCGGACCTTCACCTGTACGACGGGTACATCCCCACCATGAAGGCCGGGGACATCCTCGGCCACGAGTTCATGGGCGAAGTCGTCGAGACCGGGCCGGGATCGACGCTGGTCAAGGGCCAGCGCGTCGTCGTTCCCTTCACCATCGCCTGCGGAAGCTGCTACCACTGTGGCAAGCACCAGTACTCCGCCTGCGACAACGGCAACCCGGCCGACAACCAGGACATCGGCATGGAGCTTTACGGCCAGCCGATGTCGGGCCTGTTCGGCTACAGCCATCTGACCGGCGGCTACGCCGGGGGCCAGGCGGAGTACGTGCGCGTGCCGTTCTCCGACGTCGGCCCGATCGTGGTGCCAGACGGGCTTGACGACGACGAAGTGCTGTTCCTGTCCGACATCCTGCCCACCGGCTGGCAGGCGGCCGAGAACGCCGACATCGAGCCGGGCGACACTGTCGCGGTGTGGGGCTGCGGCCCGGTCGGCCTGTTCGCGGTGCAGTCCGCCTTCCTGATGGGCGCGGCGCGGGTGATTGCCATCGACCACTTTCCCCGCCGGCTGGACCTCGCGCGCAGGTTCGGAGCCGAGATCATCAACTTCGAGGAATCGAAGACTTACGAAGCGCTGATGGCAATGACTGGCGGGATCGGTCCGGACGCCGTGATCGATGCGGTTGGGCTCGAGGCACACGGCTTCTTCGTCGACAACGTAGTCGATCAGATCAAGGCCTCGCTGATGCTTGGCACCGATCGCATCCACTCGATCCGACAGGCGATCGTCGCCTGCCGCAAGGGCGGCCGCGTCTCAATGCCCGCCGTCTACGGCGGCATTGTCGACAAGTTCCCGCTCGGCGCCTTCATGGAAAAGGGGCTGACGCTCAAGACCGGGCAGACCAGCGTACAGCACTACATGCCGGGGCTGCTCAACGCGATCGTCGAGGGCAAGATCGACACCACCTTCCTGATCTCGCACCGCATGGGCCTGGAGGACGCGCCCAAGGGCTACAAGATGTTCCACGACAACCAGGACGAAGTCACCAAGGTCGTGCTCAAGCCCGGCTTCACCGAAACCGCAGTCGCGGCAGAACAGGACACGCATCATGGCTGACAAATTCGCAATCGTCACCGGCGCCTCCACCGGTATCGGCTTCGAACTGGCGAGCATCGCCGCCGAAAACGGCTACGACCTGCTCGTCGTCGCAGATGAAGGACTGATCGAGGCGGCCGCACAGGACTTTGGGCTGCACGGCGTTTCGGTAGACGCGGTGCAGGCCGACCTGTCGACCCTGGAAGGCGTCGATACCTTGCTGGCCGCCACTGCCGGCCGCCGCATCGATCTTCTTTGCGCCAATGCGGGCCGGGGGCTCGGGCACGGTTTCCTCGAGCAGGATGTCGCCGACTGGCGCCGGGTGGTCGATACCAACATCACCGGCACCCTTTATCTGTTGCAACAGGTGCTCAAGGGAATGGTGGCGCGCGACGATGGCAAAGTGCTGATTACCGGGTCCATCGCAGGCTTCATTCCGGGCAGCTTTCAGGCGGTCTACAACGGCACCAAGGCCTTCGTGGACAGCTTTGCCGACGCGCTGCGCAACGAGATCAAGGAGGCAAAGGGCGTGACTGTCACGACACTCATGCCCGGACCAGTCGAGACCGAGTTCTTCGATCGCGCCGACATGCTCGACACCAGCGTGGGCGCGTCAGAAAGCAAGAGCGATCCGGCCGACGTCGCCCGCGACGGGTGGAACGCGGTGATGAACGGCGATGCCCACATCGTCTCGGGATGGAAGAACAAGATCCAGGCGGCGGTGGCGCACGTCACCCCGGCGGCGATCCTGGCCGAGCAGCATCGCAAGATGGCGCAGCCCGGCTCCGCCGAATGACCATGCCGCGCCTCGATAGAGAGGCGCTGACCTCAGGTACTGCGAACCAAAGGATAGAGACATGAACACCACGATAGAGCGCACATTCAACAGTCGCCGCGACGCCGAACTGGCAATCGAGCGACTGGTCCAGGAATACGGCTTCGAGCGAATCGACATGTTCGTATCGTCGTCCGGCGATCAAAACAGCGCGGGCGATGCGCCCAGCGGCGGCGATACCGCGACCCATCTGGAGCCGGCGCGCAACGACGCGCCGCTTTCCGAGCGCATATCCGTCTCGGTGGACGTCAACGACGACGTGCGGGCGGCCATCGTCACTCGCGTGTTCGACGAAATCGCCCCAATCTAGGAAGCTTCCGCGTCCATTTGGGGACCATTCAAGGACCCACGATCATGCGCCCGCTGAACGAGCCGGAAGATCGAACGCCATCGACGCCGCGCCAACTGCCGCCGCTCCCTTCGCCCGAGCGAGCAGGAACTGCTGTTCGACGCTGCCAGGCTGGGGCGCGGCGGCATGATACCGGTCCTGATGGAGGCGGGGGCCGATATCGATGCGGTCGATGCAGCAGGTAATGACGCGGCCAGCCTCGCGCGAATGCAGCGCGACGACAGCCTGCCCGGTGGCTCACCGAGCGCCGAGAAGGGCACATTGCAGCAAAACAGTACGGGCATGGGCCCAAGTCTTGAAGAAGAGGAACGATATTCATGAGCGATGTTTCGATAGGTCCGGGCCCGGCCTCGAACAAAAAGGCATCCGTGCAAGAGGGAGTGGACGCGCAAGCCGAGACCGATCGCGAAGTCGACCGTGGACTTGCCGGCGCGGAAGCCAAGCCTTTTGCCAATCGCCCCCCGACCAAGGACGCGGATCCCATTCCGTCCGCATCCAGGGATGATGAAAGCCCGTCCGCCGCTGACGGAGCCGCGAACCTGATTTGCGCGAGACGCAACGCAGGGCGGGAATGACGAAGCAAAAGAACTGGCTTCGCGGTTCACCTGCGCCGCGGTCAGTTCAAGCGAGAGAACAGATGGCGCTGATAAATGCGCACTCCAATGCCGCGCTAGACTGCCCGAGGCGCACGAGACGCCATCCCCGGCATCTGCGCCGACCCAGGCCGGGCGCAAGAGTGCGACAGCGGCAAGCCAACTTCCATGATCAGAGCCATCGATTTGGTGACGCGGGAACTCTCAGGCGGCATGGGCAAGGCGTCCGCTGGGGCAGCGGGACGGCATTGCCCATGAGCAAGAGCACCAGTGTCATTTAAACGGCAAAGCCTGCGCCTCGGCGAGGGTTCCGGTCTCCAGGCGGGAACATCGTCACAACGGCCGGCATCCTTTCGGCGAGGAGCATAACCATGACGCGCAAGATACTGGTCACCGGCGCCAGCATCGCCGGAAACACCGTTGCCGCACTGCTCGGCCGTCGCGGCGCTGATGTCACGGTGGTCGAGCGGGCACCGGCGTTCCGGGACGGCGGTCAGAACGTTGATGTGCGCGGTGTCGGCCGCGAAGTCCTGCGCCGCCTCGGGCTTGAACAGGCTGCGCTCGGCTGTGGAACCGGTGAGCAAGGTACGGCCTGGGTCCACGAGGACGGAAGCGAAGCAGCCAGGTTCGATGCCGACGAAATCGACGGCGATGGCCCGACAGCCGAGATGGAGATCCTGCGCGGCGACCTCGCCCGGCTTCTCCACGACGCAACCGGAAACGAGGTGGCGTTTCGCTACGATGACCACATCGTCGCGATCGATGAGCAAGAGCAGATGGCAATGGTTACCTTCGCGAGCGGCACTATCGAGCGGTACGACGCCGTAGTCATCGCGGAAGGGGTCGGCTCGACCACTCGCGATATCATCTTTGCGGACGAGAACGTGCCGCGCTGGATGAACATGATCATCGCTTACTTCACCATCCCGCGAACGCCGGACGACAACCGGATGTGGCGCTGGTTCAATGCGCCTGGCAAGCGCAGTGTTTCGCTTCGTCCCGATCATCAGGGGACGACCCGTGCGATGCTGTGCCTCTCGAAGGAGCCGGGCGGCGAACAGGAATGGGATAGCGAACGGCAAAGAGCATTCCTGCGTGATCGCTTCTCGGACGCAGGCTGGGAGACACCCCGCGTACTGGCGGCCATGCACGACGCCGACGACTTCTACTTCGACGTGCTTCGACAGGTGCGGATGCCGCGCTGGTCGAAGGGCCGCGTTGTTCTTACCGGCGACGCGGCCTGGTGCGCCACGCCGTTGGCAGGCGTCGGTACGACCCTGGCTGTTACAGGCAGCTATGTGCTGGCCGAGGAACTCACCCGCAGGGATACGGTCGCTCAGGCGTTCAGCGCCTACGAGAAGCAGATGCGGCCCATGGTCGAAGATGGCCAGCGCATCCCCAAGATCGCGCCGCGGCTCATGCATCCGAAAACCCGCCTGGGCATCAGGTTGCTGCATGGCACGCTTGGCCTGGCGAGCCTGCCGCCCATCCGCAACGCTGCGGTCAAGTTGCTGGGAGGTGAAGGGGTCGAGGTCGATCTTTCACGCTACAGCTGACATCACTGATGAACTGTTGCGGTTCTTGTGCGAAGCTCGGGCGGGGTGAAACACTGTCGGCGTTGACGGGCAGCAGGAGCGCAGCAGCAGCGTTAAGATCGTTCACCGCCGGTCTGCGAGGTAGCGTAGACGACGCGGAATAATCTTTTCCGCGCAGAGCCAGGCCCGGCAAGCGCAGGACGAACCGCCTGGCGTGTAACAAGCCTTCCGCCGAGTAACCTCGTCGATTTTTACGGCATGCGGCATCTAGCAAGGCGATACGGCGGGGCGCCAAGCCACGTACGCGGGCAGGCCGGTATGGGGCGGGGAAGCATTCACCAGATCAGGATGACTATTGCGCGCCCCACCAAGACGCGTTGAAAACGCGGCTACAGCGCGCATCGACGCCGCCGCCCCGTCCAGCCGCGCTCAACCGCGCAGGCTGTCCGGCACGATGCCGCCATTGCTGGCGAGCTTGTCCATCACCGCACGTTGAAGGGCGATGTTCTGTTCCGCGGTGCCGTCCGCCCCGGCGTGGACGTCAAGCTCCTCGCCAAGCTCCTTGCGCGCCGCGAGACTTGAATCGAGATCGAGCAGCTTGAGAAGATCGACAATGGACGTGCGGTAATTGCCGCCATGGTCCGCCTTCATTGAGGCCATCGCATCAAGCACCGCGCCAACATCGACGGAAGGTTGCGCGGCAGTGACGGCGGCCGAAGGGGCAGGCTCCGGGGATGCAGGCGCCACCTGAGGCCGCGTCGGAGCAGGTGTTGAGGCCGATTTGGGCGCGCTCGCATTGGCTGCGGGATCGGCCTTTTTCTCGGTCCCGTGGTGGAAGATCTTGTTCAGGATATTTCCGAAGATGCTCATGCTCCTCTCCTAGACGACGGGTGCGGCGATAACGCGATGGTGAGACCCTCAAACGCGTCAGCACGCGGATGGTTGAGCGGAACGGCTTCATGCTGCCGATCGTTCAGCCCTTATTCCCCACCACTCAACGCGGAGCACAGATCGTGATCAGGCACAACGCACTCATGGCAGCATCCTTGGCCGTTCTCAGCCTCACCGCCTGCAACAAGAAGGACACTGAGCCCGCCACCGAAATGACCTCCACGTCGGCTGCAGATGTCATGAACGAAACCGGGACGACTTCGGCAGAGAGCCCGGCACAGGTCTTTGCCAATATCGCCGCGGCGAGCGACATGTTCGAGATCGAGACATCGAAGCTCGCAGCCGAGAAGGGCCAGTCCGCCAAGGTGAAGACTTTTGCCGAGCAAATGGTCAAGGCCCATACCGCCTCTACCAAGAAGCTGACCGCAGCCGCAGCGGCGGGCACTCCGCCCATAACCCCGGCCCCGCGCATGACTGCGGCCCAGGACGCACAGCTTGCCGACCTCCGGAGCAAAACGGGCGCCCAATTCGATGAGGCCTATGCCAAGGCACAGGTCAGCGCTCACCAAGCCGCGCTGGATACCCTCAAAGGTTACGCAGCCGGTGGCGACCAGGCATCGCTCAAGACATTCGCGACCGAACTGGTCCCGACAGTCACCGCCCATCTCAACATGGCCAAAGCCCTCTGACGAACCTCGCGCCGCCCGTGGATTTCTAATAGACCCAAGGAGCGATCATGCCCGACCGGCTGACGATGCAGGACCCCCGCACACAAAATCCCAAGCCTCCCTTTTCCGAAGCAGCCGCAGCCGCGGCCAGGCATTGCAGGCAAGCTGGAGCCTCGACCTGACCACGGCGAGGAAAGCTACATCGGCGCGGGCAAGCTCACGGGGCGCAGGGCACTTGTCACTGGTGGCGATCCCGGGATTGGCCGCGCGGCTGCTATCGCCTTTGCGCGCGAGGGCGATGACGTGGCCATCGCCTATCTGCCGAGCGAGGAGGAAGACGCGCGCGAAGTTCTCGATCTGATCGAGGCGGAGGGCCGCAAGGTCGTAGCGCTGCCCGGCGATGTAAGCGATGGGGCCTGGAGCCGTCAGCTCGTCGAGGACGCGGGGAAGGGGCTTGGCGGACTCGACATTCTTGTCATCAATGCGGACCGCCAGCAGTGGTGCGAGAACGTTGGCGAAGTTACGTCTGAGGATTTCGACAAGACGATCAAGACCAACCTCTACGCCCTGCACTGGATCACGCAGGCGGCGGTGCCCCATCTCCCGGTCGGCGCTTCGGTCATCACAACGGCGTCGGTGCAAGCCTATGAGCCATCGGACGTCCTGCTCGACTATGCGACCACCAAGGCAGGCATAGTCGCTTACACCAAAGCGTTGGCCAAGCAGCTGATGGATAAGGGAATACGGGCCAACGTGGTGGTCCAGGGACCGTTCTGGACCGTGCTTCAGGCAAGCGGCGGACAGCCTCAGGAGAAAGTTGCCCACTTCGGCGAGCACAGTCGTTTCGGTCGTCCAGGTCAGCCCGTGGAGATTGCACCGGTTTACGTCCCGCTCGCTTCGCAGGAGGGCAGCTACATTACTGGCGAGGTCTTTGGCGTGACTGGCGGCGCCGGCATCGCCTGACAATGAACTATGTCGCCCATTGATCTCCGCCAAGCAGCTTTGGACTAGGGGCCACCTCTCGATCCGCCCCATATCGGTCGCACAGCAGCCTATCTTATGCTCCAATGCCGACCCTCGGTTTCCTTCTTCCGCACAAATTAAACTGGCCGGTTACCACCGATCATTTCTTCGTTTGAAAAGGGCAGATGGCTGTCTGCCACTCTCGAGCATTGGCGCGCAGGGAAAAGGAAGTGTCCTGCCCGGCCCATCATTCCGCGTCGTGATTGTATCGCCTGCGAACCACGGTCGGAAAGCCAGTTCATGCTCGACGAAATCGAGATGGACATCGATCATCGGCTGCAACTTCTTCTGCGCTGTCTTGCCCACCAGCGGGATGCGTCCCAGCACCAGATCGATCAGCAGCGGCGGCATGAGCGAGCCTTCCGCATAATGGAGGAAGTGGCGGTAGAGCAGTGCCGCGTCGTCGCCATAGGGCTTACCCAGGCGTCCATCGGCCTTGCTTGTGAGGTATTCGATGATGGCGCCGGTTTCGGCGATGATCCGTTCGGACCCGGAGTGATCGCGATCGACGATTACCGGCGACTTGCCGAGCGGATGAATGCGCCTCAGTTCGGGCGGCGCCAGCATCGTCTTGGGATCGCGTTCGTAGCGCTTGACCTCATAGGGCAGGCCGAACTCTTCCAGCAGCCACAGGACGCGCTGCGAACGCGAGTATTCCAGATGGTGGACGACGATCATCGATGCATGGCTCTCCGTCGATTACGCGTACGGTGCCAACGGACTTCGGGCGGCAAGGTTGCGGCCCTCAGCCCCGCCGCGTCAGAGCGCCGAATGCCTGCTTCACCTTGGAAATCCCGAAACGAAGCGCCTGACCGGGATCGATATGCGGCATGGCGGGAATCTCATCAGGATTGACGACGGCATGGAGGATCGCTGGCCCGGGTTCGGCCAGCCATGCATCCACGGCGGCGGTCAGTTCGTGCGGCTTTCTTGCCGTGAACCCGCGCGCGCCGCAGGCCTGCGCGAATGTGGCGAAGTCGAGGTTGGGGAACGAGGCTCCCTCGCTCGGCGGAACTCCGGCGCCTTCCATCTCCAGATGAACAAGGCCCCAGGTGCTGTTGTCATAGACCACCACCTTGACCGGCAGCTTGTGTTCCACTGCGGTCATGAATTCGCCCAGCAGCATCGTGAAACCGCCATCCCCCGCGTGAAGGATCACCTGCCGCGCGGTGTCGAGCGCCTGGACGCCGTTGGCTATGCCCATGCCGGTGCCGACGGCGGCATTGTTGAACGAGCCGGTGATCTGCTGGTGCCCGCTCTGGCGCAGCCAGTTCGCCGCCCACAGCGTGACCTCGCCGGTATCCGTTACCCACACCGCGTCCTTGGCGGCACGATCGCTGACCGCGCGGGCGACGGCCTGCGGGTGAAGCATGTCGGGCGATCGATCGAGCGCGGCCTTTTCGTCCAGCATCGCGTCCCACTTCGCGCGGTCGGCATTCACCGCATCGAGAAAGGCGGTGTCGCCTCGCTGCGGCAGGGCGTCGAGCAGCATGCGCAAGGCCGGGCGCACCGATCCGACGATGCCGAGGGCAACCGGGGTGCGGCGACCCAGCGCGAAGGCGCGTTCGTCGATCTGCACCACACGCGTCTTGGTGGGGAGGAACTCGGAATAGGGGTAGTCGGTCCCTAGCATCAGCATGAGGTCCGCCTGGTGCAGGGCATCGACGCCGGGCCGCCCGCCGATCAGGCCGATGCCGCCGATCCAGCGCGGATCGTCGTAAGGCAGGATGTCCTTGCCGCGATAGGTATGCATCAGCGGTGCATTCAGGCGGTCCGAGAGCGCTTTCAGCTCCTCCGCAGCGGCGTGACAGCCAAAGCCGCATAGGACGGCCACGGTCTTCGCCTCGCCGATCATCTGCGCCAAAGCGGCGATGTCGGCCGCTGCCGGTGCGACTTCGGGCCGGGGGCGCAGGGTGGCGATGCTCGGCACCGGGCCGGGAACTTTCGCGGCGAAGACCTCGGGCGGGATCGAGATATGCGCGACGCCGCGCTCGCCATACGCATGCGCGATCGCCTGTTGAATGACCGCTGCCGCCTGATCCGGCGAGGCGATGATCTCGCTGTAGACGCCGACGTCGCGGAACAGCGCGACCGGATCGTCCTCCTGCAGGTAGTCACTGCCTCGCTTGGCCGCGGCGACGCCGCCCGAGATGGCAAGGACCGGCGCGTGGTCCTTGCGGGCCTCGTAAAGCCCGGCGACGAGGTGGTTCGCGCCTGGGCCGGTGGTGCCGCAGCATACGCCAAGGCGTCCGGTGACTTTGGCTTGCCCTGCGGCGGCGAGCGCGGCGCCTTCCTCATGGCGCACGCCGATCCAGCGGACCTTGTCCTGGCGGCGGATCGCGTCCGTGAACGGATTGAGCGCATCGCCGACGATGCCGAAGACCTGACGGGCGCCGATCTCGTCAAGCGTGGCGACAAGCAGTTCGGCTACGGTAAGGGACATGGGTATACTCCTGCGGATAACGGAAAAGCTGTGCGCGGATCAGGCAGGCTGGCCGTTGGAGGCGGAGATCCCCGCATCGACGGCGAGGATCGCGCCCGTCACCAGCGCCGCATCTTCGGATGCGAGGAAGGCGACGGGGCCAGCGATGTCCTCTGCGCTGGCGTGCTTGCCCAGCGCCGAGCGTTCGTGGAATTTCGCGATCAGCGCTTCTTCGTCCAGCATGTCCCTGGTCAGCTCGCTTTCGGTGAGGGCGGGAGCGACGGCATTGACGCGGATGCCGAACTTGCCAAGGTCGAGCGCCAGTGCGCGGGTGAAGTTGACCACCGCGCCCTTGGCGGCGTTGTAGGCAGTCATGTTCCAGTCGCCGCGGGTGCCCGACACCGAAGCGGTGTGAACAATACAGCCCTTGCTGGCCTTCAGGTGAGGCAGGGCCAGCTGCGCGCAGTGAAACAAGCCATCGATGTCGATCGCCATTGTCTGGCGCCAGTCTTCGGGCGTGGTGTCTTCGAAGGATTTCATCACCGCGATGCCGGCATTGGAGTGCAGCACGTCGATGCCTGCGAACTTCGCGATGGTTTTCTCGACCATACGTGCAACGTCATCGCGCGAGGACACGTCGGCGACGCATACGAGGGTGCGGGAAGGATCGAAATCGGCAGCGACCGCCTCAAGCTTTTCGCGGGTTCGGGCAACGAGCGTTACATTCGCACCTTCCTGCGCAAATCGGCGGGCGCAGGCGGCGCCGATACCCGAGCTGGAGCCGGTGACAATAACGGTCTTGCCGCTGAAACGGTTCATGATGGAGCTGTCCTTGTTGCAGGGCGCTTCGCTGCTTCAGCGGTGCGCACGCATCGGAAAAGGGCCGCGCGAGTGGGCGCAGCCCCCGGGAGGATCGGCCGATGTCCGGGAAAAACATCGCCAATGTCCATCTTCCAACCTTCACACGAGCCGTGTGGTTCCTTGCATTGATCGGACGAGGTGTTGCGCCGACCGGAACTCCTCAGTCCTTGTGTTCAGGCAGCCCTTTGCGCTTGGTGGAGGCAAGATCCTCAAGCTGCTCCTCGCTCATGGATTTCACCATATCCTTTGAGGCTCCTTTCAAATGCGACCTGGGCGTTTCGCCGCGCTTGGCGGACAGCGCCGCCCCGGCGGCCTTTTGCTGCACTTTGGATTTTGCGGGCATGATCGGTCTCCTTCACTCCCAACGCAACGCACGCCGGTGCAGTTTGGTCTCGCCGAAGCCTTGACGACAAAAGCGGCATTTCTGAAAATTCGCGGGGGGGGGGGGGCGACCTCACGACTAAATCCTTTGGGTCGCATTGCGAGGGATGCACTTGGAACATTGATAATGTCTGCAGGTTCTGAGGTTCGAGCTCGTCGGAAGGATCGATGTAGCGCTTCAAAAATGGGAGACGCCTGATGTTTCGCTGGGCAATTATTTTCGCCGTGGTCGCAGTCCTGGCTGCGCTTCTGGGTTTCGGGGGAGTCGCCGGCCTTTCCGCAGGCCTTGCCAAGATCTTCTTGATCGTGGCGCTCGTCGTTCTCGTTCTGGGGTATCTGTTCGGACGCGGTACCAGGGCTCCCTGATTTCGTCCCAAATCCTGTAACAGGTTGCGCCCCAAAGGCCTCCATTCGGGGCAGGGGCGCAAACAGTTTGCATGGCCTTCCCTCGCGAATCTCGAATTTTGTACTGGCATGGAAAGGTTCAATCCGAGCTCGGGCACAAGACCATCACATACCGCTTGTTGGTTAGGTAATTTCGTCAATAAAGGCGGGGCACCACGATAAATAGACCGACTGCCGGCCTACTTCTTTTATTGTCCGCGTGTCAGGCCATGCCTCAAGATGCGAGCATCACGCTTCTGCGGATCGAGCACACGAGAAAGTTTAACGTCGCAATAGTCGCCGGGTACGAGCGCGGACCGTTAATCGGTCAACTTGTCCAGGAGATCGAACATGCCTCCGACGCGCACGCCGAGCGATCGCGCAGCGGCCGTACAAGAGCTGGGGCCAGCTGACAGCAACACCAATCCTGGCTTTCAGACGGCTTCGTTCACTTGTTTTGGTCATCCTTGCGGGTACGAGCCCCGAAGCCGATCTGCTCGCGGACCTCGTCGAGGGGTGTTCCAGGTTGAATGAGCAGCCATGTACCGGGATGCGACGCGCCAATTGTAACAACTGCGCCCTTGGGACAAAGTTTGAGGCACTTGGTTTCGATCGCCAGGATTTGCGCTTTCCTGCCCTTCTTCCCCCCGTTTGCTTCATTCAGCATCTTGGCAAGCGCTGTCTTGCCTTTCTGCCCAAAGCCGCCACCGACCTTTTTTGAGCATTTTCCACAAATCAGGGCGATACATCGGGTTCTGGAGGAGACTTGGCGCAGCATGATTATGATCTATGAACCAGTGGCGAGAAATCAACTCGGCATTCAGGGGCGGGGGGGAGTGCTTTGGTATAGGTCAGCGCGTCAGCATTCAGCAGTGTGAATGGCGTTTAGCAGCTCCGCTCCCGAATAGGGCTTTGCAAGGAACTGCGCACCCGTCGGAAGCAGGCTTTCGTCCGGCTCGCATCGGCCTGTCGTGATGATGATATCAAGACCAAGTCCGCTCGCATGAACCCTGCGTGCCAGATCGAGGCCATTGAAATCACCAGGCAGGTCGACATCGGTGAAGAGGATCGCAATATCGTCGTGATCAGCGAGAATACGAAGCGCCTGATGCGCGTCGGCGGCACAGAGCGGGATCAGCCCGGCGTCCATTACCATATCCTCGGCCATCATTCGGATGAGAGGTTCATCCTCGACGATGAGGACTATGCATGGCGCCTCGTGAATGCGTTGCCCCAACCTGTGAGTTTCCGTTCTGCGTTCGCCCCTACAATGCTTGCCGGGGTCGGATACTGAATGAAGACGCACGTGTGCTACCGGTTCCCGCATGGCCTGGGCAATGCGGCAGACCGAAGACATCAGCCCATTCTTCCGTTTGGGGCCCTAACTCAGTCTGGAACCGGTTGACGGCGCCGGCGACCGGATTGCATCTTCCATAGCCTGGGTCAGTTCTCCGCATCCGTAGGGTTTTGCGAGGAAGATCGCGCCATCGATGTCACCAGCCCGGGAGGTATCTCCTGAGGCAAAGACGATGCGAATTGATGGGCGAAGGTCCCTGGCGCGGCTGGCAAGATCGATGCCCGAGCTTCCCGGCAGATTTATGTCGCTGACAAGGATGTCGATCGGCGCGGTCTGCAAGGCTGACATCGCATCTTCCGCACTTCCCGCCTCCACAACCACGTAGCCGGCGTCCTCGAGCATCTCGCCGGTATTGAACCGGATCAACGGATCGTCCTCGACGAGCAGGACCGTGCGCGGTCCGCGGGCACGGGCGCCGTCGATGACCTGCTGGTCATGGGCCGGACGCCCTTCAGTGTGCCCTGGATGCTCGGCGCCGGCTCGTTGACGCTGGTTCGCGATCACGTGGCGCAGCCTTCGGGCCAGTGCTTCGCGTGTATAGGGCTTGGAGAGCAATTCCACCCCGGCATCGAGCTTGCCACCGTGGACGATCGAATTTTCGGTATATCCCGATGTGAACAGCACGGCGATGCAAGGCAGTCGTTCTCGCGCCTTGCGTGCCAGCTCCGGACTTTTGAGGGTGCCGGGCATGACGACGTCGGTGAACAACAGGTCGATTGGTACGCCGCTTTCGATCACGATCAGCGCGGCCCCCGCATCGGGCGCCTTCAGGACGCGGTAGCCAAGATCGGTCAGCATCTCGACAACGGTGGCGCGAACCTCTTCGTCATCCTCGACCACCAGAACGGTTTCGGTGCCGCCGACGATCGGCCCATTGTCGACGTGGACCTCGATATCTTCGCTTTCCATCGACCGGGGAAGGTACAGCTTTATGGTCGTGCCTTCGCCCGGCTCCGAATAGATCTTAATGTGTCCGCCGGATTGCTTGACGAAGCCGTACACCATTGAGAGGCCGAGGCCTGACCCCTTGCCTTCGCCCTTGGTCGAGAAGAATGGCTCAAAAACCTTTTCGATGATCTCGCGCGACATTCCTGTCCCGGTGTCGCTTACCGCCAGCATCACGTACTGGCCGGGCGTCACTTCATCGTGCGTGAGTGCATATTCGGTGTCGAGATGGGCGTTCCCGACTTCGATGGTCAGGCGGCCCTGGCCATCCATCGCATCGCGCGAGTTGATCGCCAGATTGAGGATGGCGTTCTCGACCTGGACCGGATCGATATAAGTATTCCACAAACCACCGCCAACGATGGTCTCCAGTTCGATGTCTTCACCGATTGCGCGGCGCAGCATGTCGTCCATGCCGCGCACGAAGCGGCTGACATTCACCACTTTGGGTTCGAGAGCCTGCCTGCGACCGAAGGCAAGAAGCTGGCTGGCGAGCTTCGAGCCTCGGGTGACGCCCGCCAAGGCATTGGTCAGTCTGGCTTCGGCGCGCTCGTTCCCCGAGACGTCCTTCGCGAGTAACTGGAGGTTGCCGGAGATCACCTGAAGCAAATTGTTGAAATCATGCGCAATGCCTCCGGTTAGCTTGCCGACGGTTTCCATCTTCTGCGCCTGGGCCAGCTTGACTTCTGCCTGACGTCGCTCGTCGATCTCGGCGATCACCCGGGCCTCGAGCGTCGCATTGAGCTCGCGCAGTGTTTCTTCCGCAGCGCGCTGGTGGGTGATGTCCGAATGGACCCCGACCCATTCGATGATCGTGTCACCCTCGTCAAGAACGGGGAGTCCGCGAATGGCGAAGGTGCGCCATTCCCCATCATGGCGGCGTACGCGATGCTCATGGACGAACATGGCCTTGGCCGCCACGGCGGCGTTCCATGCCACGATCGTCGGTTCGCGATCATCTGGGTGGACAGCCTGCGCCCAGCCGTAGTCCTGATACTCCTCAAGGCACTGGCCGGTCAGGGCAGCCCATGCAGGTTGTTCGCCCAGCATTCGGCCGTCGGCGCTGTTGGTCCACAGGACACCGTGCATGGCCTCCATCGCAGTGCGGAAACGCTTGTTGCTGGCGGCCACGTCCGCCTCAAGGGCGATCCGCGCAGAATTGTCTATGCAGGTGCACATCACCCCGCCGATACTGCCATCGGCTTCATAGACTGGGGTGTAGAACAAATCGAACGTCACGGGCTCGGCGTAACCGTTACGCTCCAGGACCAGGATCTGATCGCGATAGGACCGTAATTCGCCGCGCATTCCGGCGGCCAACATCTCACGATTCCAGTCCCAGATCTCAGGCCAGATCCCGGGCACTGTACCGCCAAGCGCCTGGGGATGATTGGGGCCTGCAACGATGGAATAGGCATCGTTGTAAAGCATCACGTGCTCTGGCCCCCACATCAGCACCTTGGCGACAGGAGAGTTCACGATATTGGCAACGGTCGCGCGCAGTTCCAGTGACCAACTCCCAATCGGACCGAGCGGATTGGCGGACCAGTCAAGTTCGCGAATACGGCGCCCGCATTCGCCTCCTCCGTAGGGCCAGCCGGCAATCGCTTCTGTCCTCGCAGAGAGTTGACCCAGCACACTTTCGATAAGTGCGGCTTCATCGGAAAATCCGCCGTCACGCGTGAGCGAGGCAAGCCGCGCGGCAAGGTCAGCGGGCAGGGAAAGGGTTTGAGCAGCGTGTTCGGACATGCGCTCTCGTCTTCCCGGTTAACCCTCATGTCAAGCAGCCGCGGCCGCGGCGTGCGACGAAATGCCTGGCCTAGATAACACGCGATCAGACAAGGGGTAATTGTGTGTCCTTTGACACAGACGCGCCTATCCGAAGTTTCATGGCAGCGATGAGCGATTCGATAGGCATTGCGCTTTGCCACGGCCGGGCGATCAAATGATCGGGGACCCAAACGTTGTGGCTGGAAGGTGGGCGGCCCCTCAGTATCCGAACCCGGGCACACGGGGTTCGGTTTGCGTCCCACTTCCATTTATCTGCTTGGTGGTGGCCAAGTTGATCTGCGCTATGCACCAAGGGTACCTTGCAGCCGAAATCGAGGCACCGTTCAGCCACATGCAGTCAGAATAAAGGCAGAGCGCTTAGCGTGCAGCGGTAACTCGCCATACGGTGTTCGAAAGGTCGTCGGCGATCAGCAGCGCCCGGCGCTCGGGATCGTACGTGACGCCGACCGGGCGTCCACGCGCCTTCCCCTCGGGCCCGATGAACCCTGTCACGAAGTCGCGGGGCTTGCCCGAGGGCCGGCCATTGGTGAAGGGGATCCATACAACCTTGTAGCCTGCCAACTGGCGACGGTTCCAGCTGCCATGCTCGCCCACGAATGCGCCATCGGCATAGTTTCCGCCAAAGCCGCCGCCGGTAAGGAACGTAAGGCCAAGCGCTGCGACGTGTGAACCCAGGGCATAGTCAGGGGCAATCGCCTTGCGGACCATGTCAGGCTTCTGGGGGTGGACGCGCGGATCGACGTGACCGCCGTAGTAGCTGTAAGGCCAGCCATAGAATGCCCCCGGCTTCACCGAGGTCAGATAGTCCGGCACGAGGTCCGCGCCCAGCTCGTCGCGCTCGTTGGCGACGGCCCAGAGGGCCTGCGTTGCCGGATTGATCGCCAGAGCCGTCGGATTGCGGATGCCCGAGGCGTACGTGCGATGCGCCCCGCTTTCGCGGTCGATTTCCCAGACGACCGCGCGATCTTCCTCCACAGCCATGCCGCGCTCGCCAATGTTGCTGTTCGAGCCGATACCGACGTAGAGCCGCGAGCCGTCGGCGCTCGCCGTCAGGGACTTGGTCCAGTGATGGTTGGGATTGGCGGGGAGCTTCGTCACCACTTCGCCGGGCGCATCGATGCGCGTTTCTCCGCCGCGATAGGAAAAGCGCAGCAGGGCGTCCTGATCTGCGATGTAGAGGTCAGATCCCACAAGCGCCATGCCATAAGGCGCGTTCAGCTTGTCGATGAGAACGGTCTGGAGTTCATACTTTCCGTCGCCATCGCGGTCGCGCAGCAAGGTGATACGGTCGCCGCCCTTCGTGCCGCTCTTCCCGAGGCTCTTGATATAGCCTGCGATGACGTCCTTGGGGCGCAGTTTGGGCGCGCTGCCGCCAAGTCCTTCGGAAACCAGAATGTCGCCGTTGGGAAGGACGAGCGTCTGGCGGGGAACCTTGAGGCCGGTGGCGATGGGCGAAATGGCAAAGCCCTTGGGCACGTTGGGCATCGCGCCGTTCCAGCCTGCGGGGCTGGCGATCTTCATCGGCGGAAGAAGGGTCTGGTTCTGCTCGGGGAGCGCCGGCCGCGGGCCGGTCTGATCGAGATCTTGCGCTTTGTCGCAAGCGGCAAGGGCGAGCGGCGCGGCGAGGCTCAGGGCGGAAAGGACAACGCGGTTCATGCTCGCACCTCGCGGGAAACGGTGTAGCCAATCCATCCCGCTGCCAGCGCCAGCACCGTGGAAATGACGGAGAGGGCAAGACCGGTCGTGCCGACCGAACTCCACCCGTCATGGCTATGCTGGAACGCATTGACGAGGCCGACGACGAATAGCAGCGCCAGGATCGCACAGAGCCAACCTCTTCCCGCCCGGCGCGCAAGCATGCCGATCAACGCCCAGGCCAGGGCAAGGCCGGTAAACACCAGCGCTCCGGCGATCAGCCAGGATGCAAAGTTCGACCACTGCATTTCCGAGCTGTTGAGATAGGTGATGTCCGCCAGCAGAGCGCCCGGGAACATCGACACCGGAAAAGCGAGCAGGATCGCATGAAGCGGGTGCAGCGCGATCGGCGCTGCGCTGGGATTGGCTGAGGGCAGGTCGAATTCCTTCAACGCTTTGTCAGGAAAGTAAGAACAGCAAATGCGCCGATCGGCGAAGAGTTGCCGATGGGTCCGATCCCTGCCTTACGGCCCGACGTCGCCGCCATTGGCGTGCAACGGGTGACTGGTTCCTGCCGCGAAGCCCAGTGCGGTCGCCACGCTCTCGTTGCGACCATAGGGGTCGGAGCGGATGACCGGCTCACCATCTTCGCCGAAAAGGACTGTGTCATAGAGAAGACGAACTGGAATTTCGCGTGGCAGCGGCACGAAGGTTTCCTTGCCGGTGGCGCGGGCACGGTGCCACTCGTCGAGCACACCTTCGTCCCTCGCCAGCATTTCCGCAAAGCCCATGGCATCCTCCACGCGCACGCAGCCGTGGCTGCGCTGGCGCTGCACTTCCTGGAACAGCTGCTTGGCGGGAGTGTCGTGCAGGTAGATCTGATGCTCGTTCTTCATGTCGAACTTGACGAGGCCCAGCGAGTTCCTGGGGCCGGGCTGCTGTACCACCCAGCCGTCCTTCCACGCCATGTTGTTGCGGCGCAGATAGGCGCTGCCCTTGCCGGCGATCTCCTTGCTCTGGATCGAGCGCGGGACAGTCCAGGTCGGATTGGCGACGAGACGATAGATCGGCGAACCCAGCTGCGGGGTCTGGTTCTCCGGCTTCCCGACGACGACCTTGCGCGTATCGACCATCTTGCCGTCGCGCCAATAGGTCAGGCGCCCCGCAGCGACATTGACGTCGATGCGGGTCTTGGGCGGATCGCGCTGCAGCCAGCGCATGCGCTCCATCGCGACCGCAATCGCACGTGCCTTGTCCGCATCGGAGAGGTTGAGGATTTCCAGCGCATCCTTGCCGATGACGCCGTCGGGCTTGATGCCGTAGTCCGCCTGCATGCGCTGCACGGCCTTCATCATGGCCGGGGAATAGCGGTCACCTTGCGCATCTTTGCCATCAAGATAGTCGGAGGCCGCGAGCTGGCGGGCGATTTGCGGCACGCGCCGATCGCTGTCGCCGGGCTTCAGCGGCTCGCTGTCCTGTGCGATGGCCGGGGCGAGGGCATCCCTGCTGCCACGAAGGGAGAGGTAGGCTTTCGAAAGGCGCTGGTAGCCGTCATCCCGGGGTGCGAGACCGTCCAGCCAGTCCTTGAGGTCACCGCCCTTCAAAGCTTTGGCAAGGCCGGGCAGGAGGTTCGGATCAGGTCTCGGCACGGAATAGATATCATAAAGCTTCTTAGGGTCGCTGGCACCGCGCGCCAGCGCCGATGCGTAGCGCAACGCACTTTCCGTCAGCGCGCGATCGCCTTCTGCATTGCCGGGGCGGCCATCGAGCGAGAAATTCATGTGATCGAGGCCATGCGTTGCCCGGCTGTCAATCGCAGCGCGCAGGTCGCGCACCGCCGCGTCGTTCCAATGAACTTCAGTGATGCTCACGGCCGGCGCAGGCGCGTCGGGCGTCCCGGAGCCGGACCCGCACGCTGTGAGTGCAACAGTCACGGCAAGCAACGGGGAAACGATCAACCGATTGCGCACATGGATCTCCTTGGATGACCCCAGGTACAACCGACAGGCATGCTGGACGTTGCTCACCGTCTGATTTTTAGGCCCGGATTCAGCTTCTTGCCGCGAAGATCATCCGCCCCTTGCCGAGGAACGAGAAGACGTCATCGAGCTTGTTCTCCCCCACCGCGAAGCAACCCTGACTGCGGCCGAGCTTGCCATGCGCCTTGATCATGTCGTCATTTGCGTACCACGCGCTGTGCACGACGACGGCGCGTTCAAGCGCATTGTTGTTGGTGGCGTCGAGCCCGATCAGCCGCTGCGAACGGCCATGTTTGCCGACGTAGTAGTCATCGGTCAGATATGCCCCTTCGCTTGATGCGTTCGATCCGAACGCGTTGGAGAAGCGTTCAAGGTATCCGGTGTGATGCGGATCGGAACCCGATCCATGCGCGACGAGCAGGCGAATGGCCTTGCCGTCTTCCACGTCGAGAAAATGCATTCGCGCGTCCGACGACGGCGCGGAAAAGTCCACGATCGCGATCCGGTCGCGCTGCCTGATCCGCTCGCCATGCCGATCAAGGGACGCAAGAGCCTTGCGCAGAAGCGTTGGGTCGACGGTCGAGAACGCTGCGCGCGGTCCGTCATTGCGCACCATTGCCGGAACGCTGGCAGGGCCTGCGGACTTCGGAAGTACCGGAGCGGCAAGCGGCGACGTCGATCGCAGGGGCGAAGAGGAGCGCGAGCATGAAGCGACCGCAACTGCGGCACCGGCAAGCATCATCGCCCTGCGATTCATTATGATATCATGCTGGGCCATGGCCAACACTTGGGGATGATCGACATCGAATTGAAGGGGAATTTTCAATTAAATCATAGTCATGTGGTCATTTTTGTACACACTGCGAGGATGGACGGCAAATGCTGCAGGCCAGCGTTCCCGCGAAATGAGAATGATCATGAACCAGCATATTTGCGAAGCGACTTCGCCCTGGCTATTTCCGCTCGTGCGAAGCTTGCTGCGATGCCTGTTCGCGCTTGCCTTGTTTTTGCCGGATACAAACACATTCCCGCCCCGGACGGGTTTGCGGCGATCACACCGCGCTGGGTGCCCCTACCGGACTTCGTGGTATGGGCAACGGGATGGTGCGAAATCGCCGGCGCCGCAGGTCTGCTCGTTCCGAAGCGCTGGTCACCGAGGGCGTATCGGGGCGCCTCCATAGCATTGGCGGCTTATGCCTTGTGCGTGTGGCCGGCGAACTTCAATCACGCGCTGCATGACATTCCGGTCGCGGGCGTTCACCTTTCCTGGTGGTATCATGGCCCCAGACTGGCTTTCCAGCCCATGCTGATCTGGGCTCTCCTGTGGGCAGGACATATCATCGACTGGCCATTTGGCCGGCCCCACTGCTGAAGACAGGCGGGTGCGGGAACAGACTCTCGGCATGGTGTTTGGGGAGGAGACTGGCAACAGAGGGATCATCCCCCTACGGCAAATATCTCCTGCGACGCCGCAGTGCGGCGATGCGCCGATCTTCATGGCCGGCGATGCAGACCATTCGCGTCCCGTGCTGCACGAGGCGCAGGCGGAAGGGACGCTCGCGGGGCGCAATGCCGCCTGTTTCCCGGAAATGATAACCGGCCGGCGCATGGTCCCTTTCTCGATCATGTTCACCGATCCTCCCTTGGCGAACATCGGCGAGCTTGATGGAAAGGACAGCGTGATCGCAAGCGCGTCCTACGAGGATCAGGGGCGGGCAAAGGTCGAAGGTGTGAGCCGGGGACTGCCACGCCTCCATGCCGGTTCGGCGAACGGGAAACTGATCGGTGCCGTGCTGGCGACGCCGGCGGCCGAGCACATGGCGCATCTCCTCGTCATGGCGATCGACCGGGGCCTGACGGCGAGCGATATACTGCCCCTTCCGTTCTATCACCCCACATTCGAGGAAGGTCTCAAGCCCGCGCTGCGCGAGATCTGTTCGCGGACCGGCGGGCCCGTCGGCATGGAGCGCGACGACGGGTTTCTCGCAGGGGCCTGAGGGCGAGCTAGTCCAGACCCTCCTCTGACAGAGCTTGGCGTATCGACGGGCGCTGGGTCAGGCGGTCAAAATAGCGGGTGAGGGCATCCGGCAGAGGCAGCCTGGCCTTTTTCTGCGCCCACATCAGCATGACGAAGAGGTAGCAGTCTGCCGACGTGAAGCTGTCGCTGACGATGTAGTCGCGTTCAGCCAGCTGCGTCTCGAGGTAGGCGAAGCGCCTGGCCAGATTGTCTCCTGCTGCCTTCTTCGCTTCATCGGTGCTGTCGGGCATGAAGAACGGCTTGAAGCCCTTGTGCACTTCGGTCGAGATGAAGGCGATCGTCTCCAGCAATTTCCAGCGGTTATCCGGTGACGCCGCGATCTTCTCGGATTGGTCCGCAAGATAGCTGAGAATGGCGATGTTTTCAGTGAGGATGGTGCCATCGCCGAGGGCAAGCGCGGGAACGTAGCCCTTGGGATTTATGGTGGTGTAGTCGCTGCCGGTCTCGGTGCGCTTTTCCTCCAGGTCGACCTTTTCCAGCGTGTACGGCAAGCCGGCTTCGGCCATGGCGATATGGTCGGCAAGGCTGCAAGCGCCCGGCGCATAGTAGAGCTTCATGGGACAGGTCCTCTCTTGTGCTGATCCATGCGGTCAACTTGGGTGGTTCGGTTCGGATGCGGATCGTCCGCGCCAAGATCGCTGCGCATCTGGCCATGTGCCAGCACCGCGAACAGGCCGGTGCCGCCGACGATATTGCCGATCAGCGCCGGCAGGGTGAATTCGAGCCAGGCTTCACCGAAATTGATGCGGCCGCTGAGCCACAGGAAGCTCGCCTGCGACGATCCGGTCACGACATGTGCAAAGCCGCCCAGCGCGATCACGTAGGTCAGCACGAATACGACCCAGAATTCGCTGCCCCGGGCATTGGGCAGCACCCAGGCGACCGCCGCCATGATGAAGCCGGCAGGTATCCCCAGCGTCAGCGTGCGGGTCCAGTGCTGGAGTTCGAGCTTGCCAAGAATGTCGAGGGCCACCATTCGCTGCTCATGCGTGACGATGATCTCGCCGGCCATGAGCGCGCTCA
This sequence comes from Novosphingobium sp. HR1a, assembly GCF_015594425.1. Lineage (NCBI taxonomy): Bacteria > Pseudomonadati > Pseudomonadota > Alphaproteobacteria > Sphingomonadales > Sphingomonadaceae > Novosphingobium > Novosphingobium sp. HR1a. The sequence continues at coordinate 101,374 of NZ_JABXWS010000110.1, read as the reverse complement.
CCAGCGTGACGCCGATCAGATTGCCCACGAGCACGCAGGCCCAGAGCCTGGCAAGGCGGCCGAAATTGCCCAGCGAAGGCGATGTCGCGATCGGCAGCACCGCCGTCACCGTACTTTCGGTGAAGAGCTGCAGCCGGCCCATCACCACGATCACATAGCCGATCGGATAGCCGAGGAAATAGATCAGCGGCGCCCAGTCGGTATCGGGCAGGTGGCTGCGCAGGAACAGCTCGCACAGCAGGGAGAGAGCGATCGCAAGGCCTGCGGCGATACCCGACAGGGTCAGGGCGAGGGTGGGCCGTGCGAGCTCCTCTTCTCCCTGCAAACGCACGACCTCGTGAACGATCTTGGAGGAGCCGGCCTTGCGCTCCTCGACACCCCGGGCCTCGGACGCATCGAGTGCCTTGTCCGGCTGCTCCGTTTCTTCGCTACGTGGCTCGTTCGTCATGGAGCATCCCTGTCCGGCTGACTACGTTCCAGAAGTGCCTTGAGGTTCTCGAGATCCTGGCAGACCATGGCGGCATCACGAATAAAATCATCGTCGCACATGTCCGGTTGGCGATAGAGGGTGAAGACCGCCTGCGTCCCTGTCCCGTTCTCGATCAGCCGCAGCGGGATATGTATGACCGGCTTGCCGGGCAGCATGACCCAGTGATCGAGAACGCCGAAATCGTTGGGCGGGGTGAACCGGACCCTCGCTTCACCGGCGGGCGTGTCAGCCCGCCATTCATCGCCGTCCCGGTGGAGCGACGACGACATGCCCGCCGCCCATTCGGGGAAATTCTCCGGCACGTGAGCGAAGGCATAAGCCGCCTCAAATGGGCAGTCGATCGTAATACCGATCAGGCGGGCTTCGTGGGTTGCCATGATGCAGGTTCCTTTGGTGCCTATAACCCTTGAACGGGCACAGGGTTCTGCACTGGCAAAGGCGGGGTGACCGCTGGCGAGGGCGGCTCGTCGCTGTCACGAAACCGGGCATGGCGCAGCGCATTGAGAGGTCTTCATGCTGCAGGAGAAAGCGATGACCGACTTCGACCTCTACTACTGGCCAGTGCCCTTTCGCGGCCAGTTCATCCGCGGCATCCTCGCATTCGCCGGGAAGACCTGGACCGAGCATGACAGCGATGAGATCGGCCAGCTCATGGCGAGTTCACCCGCCGAGCAGTCGACCCCGTTCATGGGGCCTCCCATCCTGGTCGACAACGCAAGCGGGTTTGCGCTCTCCGAAATGCCTGCGATCGCGTTCTATCTGGGCGAGAAGCTGGATCTCCTGCCCCCTTCGATCGAAGAACGGGCGCGGATCCTCAAGGTCGTCAACGACGCCAACGATGTTCTCGACGAAATCACGCTGGATGGGGGGCGGCAGATGTGGACGGAGGAAACTTGGCGGGACTTCGTGCCGCGTCTCAGGCGCTGGATGGAAATCTGGGAGGCGACCGGCATTCGGTGCGGGCTCAGGCACGATGAGGGAACCCTGCTGGGCACCGCCACGCCGGGCGTGGCGGACATCGTCAGCGCGGTCCTGTGGTCGACGATGACGGAGCGCTTCCCCGCGATCGAGGCATTGCTCCGCGATGCAGCTCCGAACGTTGCCGCGCTGGTGCGGCGCATGACCGAGATGCCTCGACTAAAGCGTCTCGCCGAGCAGGCGCGGGACGAATATGGCAGCTCCTATTGCGGCGGCGAGATCGAGCAGTCTTTGCGCAAGGTGGCGGTCTGATCCAAAACGACTGGGGAACCTCTGGGAGGCTCATGGGTAGCGATAGCATCCACTCAGAAAGCCAGAGGCTCCCATGACAGACCGGTCCACCCCGCGCACCACCAACGATGCCGGCATTCCCATCCAGAGCGACGAGCATTCGCTGACTATCGGCCGAGACGGCCCGATCGTCCTCAACGATCATTACCTGATCGAGCAGATGGCCAACTTCAATCGCGAGAGGATCCCGGAACGCCAGCCCCACGCCAAGGGCAGCGGCGCTTTCGGCCACTTCGAGACCACCGGGGATGTCACCGCCTACACCAAGGCAAAGTTGTTCCAGCCGGGTGCCAAGGTCGACACCGCCATCCGATTCTCCACGGTCGCGGGTGAGAGCGGTAGCCCCGACACCTGGCGCGATCCGCGCGGCTTCTCGGTCAAGTTCTACACCGAAGAGGGCAACTTCGACATGGTCGGCAACAACACGCCGATCTTCTTCATCCGCGACCCGATGAAGTTCCAGCACTTCATCCGCTCGCAGAAGCGCCGCGCCGACAATGGCCTGCGCGATCACGACATGCAGTGGGACTTCTGGACGCTCTCGCCTGAAAGCGCGCATCAGGTGACCTACCTGATGGGCGATCGCGGCATCCCCAAGACCTGGCGCGAGATGAACGGTTACTCCAGCCATACCTATTCGCTGGTGAGCGCTAAGGGCGAAAAGTTCTGGGTCAAGTTCCACTTCAAGACCGACCTGGGCGACGGCAACGCCTACTTCAGCCAGGCCGACGCCGATACGATGGCGGGCAAGGACGGCGACTTCCACCGCCGCGACCTGTTCAACGCCATCGATCAGGGCGACCATCCCAGTTGGACGCTCTTCTGGCAGGTGATGCCTTACGAGGACGCCAAGACCTACCGCATCAATCCGTTCGACCTCACCAAGATCTGGCCCCATGCCGACTATCCCCTGATCGAGGTCGGCAAGCTGACGCTGACGCGCAATCCCACCGACTTCCACAGCGAAATCGAACAGCTTGCCTTCGAGCCGAACAACATGGTGCCCGGCGTCGGCCTTTCGCCCGACAAGATGCTGCGGGCGCGCGGCTTCTCCTATGCCGACGCGCACCGGGCCAGACTCGGGGTCAACTACAAGCAGATCCCGGTCAATCGGCCGGTTGCGCCGGTGCACAGCTATTCCACGGCCGGGGCGATGCGGATCGAGAAGGCGACAGATCCCGTCTATGCCCCCAACAGCTACGGCGGCCCGGCCGCCGAGCGCGACCCGTACGAGGCGGGCATCTGGCAGGCCGATGGCGAGATGGTGCGCGAGGCCTACACCCTTCGCGCCGACGACGATGATTGGAGCCAGGCCGGAACGCTGGTGCGCGAGGTGATGGACGATGCCGCGCGAGGGCGTCTCGTCGAGAACGTGGTTAGCCACCTGTGCGATGGTGTCAGCGAGAAGGTGCTGCAGCGCGCCTTCGAATACTGGCGCAACATCGACGCCGAAACCGGCAGGAAGGTCGAGGAGGGCGTCCGCAGCAAGCTGGGCGGTGCGTCCAAGGCTGCGGGCATGGGATCAGCCAGGTCGATCCGGGACACGAGCCACTCAAACTGAAGTACCGTCCAGCGAGCCGCACCGGATGCGGCTCGCTGGACGGCGTCGCCGGTGTGACGATGGGCAGAGATTGTCGTGCCCAAGGCGTCGGAACGCTTGCACCATGTAAGGGTATGGCTCGGCATCCGACGTCCGGATGGGGGTTCTCCATTATTCAACCGATGCGCCGTATGGACGCGGCGGCATGGTCAACGGGGGTTTGGGGTGGCCCTTGGCCGAGCCGACCAACGGCAATATTCCTTGGCGCAGGTGCGAAGTATCTGCACGCGGTGCACGTTCCAGGATGTGCTGATCGCCGCAAGCAGATGGGCTGGAACGGGATTTTCTAGCTTCCCGGCATCAAAAATTGTCAAGGCTGTCGTCTTCCTCTGCGGGTCCATATCTGCACATGCGAACGCCGGTGCGATCCGCTTTGCTCCCGCGTGGAGGGTCGGTCGGCGTGCCGGAACTGCAGCCTGTCGTGGCGACAACACGCGCTGGCCTGCGGGGGCGCCTTTACTCGAAACGCGGGCGGGATGCAGTCACTTCAATCAGGAAAGCAAAGGAGACTGCCCGTGCCGAGAAATGATCCTGCCATGAAACCCGAAGACAAGGTTCCCGAAGGTGTACGCTCGCTGGAAGAGGAGCGCCTCAACCCTGGTCCGAACGCGGGAGCAACCGGGGGCGTGGGAATGGACCCGGACCGGCGTGGGAAGGGCAAGGCCGATGATGCAGCATACCGCAGGGATCGCGTGCAAAGCGGCCTTCAGCGCAATCTTGAGCACAGAGAGGAGGAATAATGCCGCACCCTTGGACGAACCGCCCGGGAGCCTCCCGCGCACCTTCGGACTTTGAAAGGAGGGGAGCCATCAGGCTCCCCTCCATCCCCTGGCATTTTTCCGCCGTCAGGATGTCGTGGTCGGCCGCGTGGCTGCTGACGAAGGTGTAGTCGGAATGCCATCAACGGCCGACTGGTCGTGCCGCACAGTAGACCCGGTCACGCGAAGATTGTTCTGGACGTGGCTGACGCCCCACACGTTTTCCGCGAGATCTTCAGCGCGGCGCTTGTCCTGCCGTGTGGACACAGTGCCGTCGAGTGTCACCTCGGCCTCCTTCACCACGACCCGGACATGGCTTGCATCGAGCCGCCAGTCCTGCGTCAAGGCATCATTGACATCCTCGCGAATTCGCTCGTCCGAGCGGGTATAATCCGATGGGCCGCGTCCCCGGTGGTCCATGTCACGGCGACGCGACGCATCCTTGTCGCCGAACCAGCTGGCCACCTCGTCTCCGGCCCTTTCCAGGAACCCGCGCTTTTCGCCTTCGGCACGCCATGCGCCGTAGTCATCATCGTGGTGCCGGCTGGACCAGCTACCCGGTCCCCAGCTTGGCCGATAGCTGTTGCTGGGGTGCGCTCCTCCACTCAACGCGCCGCGATTTGCCGAGAAATCGCGGCCGCCGTAATCCTCGCTGGTGAAGCTGGAATAGTCGTTGCCCCCACTCGCATCGAAATCATGTACTGGATAGTCGTTTCTGCGCGGCGAGGATGCGCGCCGGATATTTTCGTCCCGGCCATATCCGTAACGCCCCTCGAGACGCGGGTCGCGTCCAAAGGTGCCGCGCGAGGCTTCTTCATAACGGGAACTCGCCGAATCGCTTTCGTAGCGATCGCCGAGATTGCGGGCGCGGCCTTCACCCCGACGCGGAACATAGGCGCTTCGAGATTCTTCGGTGGCATCGTCCATTCCGCCGGCCTGCCGACTGCCCTCGTCCTGCCACTGACTGGCCTGACGCGGCATGTCCCAGGAACTGTCCTGATTGCGATAGCCACCTGCCTGACGATTTTCGGGATTGCGTTCATCGCGGTTCATCGATGCTCTCCTTTGCTTCAATCCGGCGCGCGATTGCCTTCGCGCTGCATGAAGGCCAAACACGCAAGGCGCAGGTATCGATCCACTGCCGGACGACTTCATCGTGGCATCCGTCGCATTGGCTACTCGCATCGTCGGTGCCCGCAGCGGACCTCGGCCTCGGGCTGCGGCTCTCATTCCGGGCATGCGCGCCGGTCGGCCGATTTTTTACGGCCGAAGATTGCTGGCAGCGGCGAATTCAGCGCCATTTTTTCGGATCACATCTTCGGGCGATCACCTGCAAACCGAAGGAAGACATAGCCTGCAAGACCAGCCACTGCCGACGCAGCCAACGTCCCGAGCGATGCCTGCTCGACCAGTCTACTGTCCGCGAATGCAAGGTCGGCTATGAACAGGGATATCGTGAAACCGATACCGGCAAGGCTGCTTATTGCGAGAACCATGCGCCATGTCACGCCGCTCGGCAGACGGGCAATTCCGGTCCGGGTTCCAAGCCACGAAGCAAACAGAAAGCCGATCGGTTTGCCAAGAACCAGAGCGGCGACGACCGCCGGGGCGAGGGGCGATGCCACTGCGCCGGCAAGAGCATCAGGGGTGATTGCCACATGAACATTGCTCAGTACAAACAGCGGCAGGACGAAATAGCTGACCCAGGGGGTCAGGACCCCGACGAGACGATCGCCGGTGACTTCTGTAGCCGCCGTCATCTCGTCGAGGTATCCAAGGTGGGCCTCAACCTCATGATGGGCAGCGCGGTCTATGCGATCGTCGCCATCGGCCTGGCGCAGCTGCCGGTAGGCATCCTGGAAATCATCGACCTTGCGTTGCACTCCGCGTGAAAAGGCATCCTTGTCCAGCCTCGGGCGGACCGGTGCGACGAAACCGATGACGACGCCGGCAATCGTGGCATGAATGCCGGATGCGAATATCCCGCCCCAGGTTGCTATCGACAGCAACACGTAAGGGAAGGAGGAAAACCAGCGCAGCTTGCGCAGCAGCAGCATGACGCCGAACGATACTGCCGCCACGACGAGGCCGACGATTTCGATGTGCCGGGTATAGGCGCCGGCGATGACCAGCAGTCCGCCGACGTCGTCTATGGCGGCAAACGCCAGCAGAAGGGCACGAAGACCGGCTGGGAACCGGTCGGAGAAGATTGCCAGCAGGGCGAGGCCGAAAGCAGTGTCGGTGACGACGACCGCTCCCCATCCCGCCGCTTCCGGGCCTTGTCCGGCAATGACCAGGAAGAGTCCCACCGGCACCACCATGCCGCCGATTGCCCCCAGCAGCGGAAAAGCGGCCGAACGCCAGCGCGAGAGTTCGCCCGTGACGATCTCGCGTTTCATGTCCGTGCCGATGATGACGAAGAACAGAGGCAGGAGCGCGTGGTCGATCCACTCTGCCAGCGAGTGAGAGAGGGAATGCGAGCCCAGACTGATCTCCAGCGAGAGGCCCCAGAAATCCTCCCAGCCTGACGCGAGAGGTGAACTGCTCAGGACAAGGGCGACGAACGTTGCCAGCAGCATCGGCCCGCCGGAAATCTCGTTGCCGGCGAAAAGCGGCGCCACCCTCTTCAAGAAGGCCCGCGAGATCGGTGATGTGCCGGCGCGGGCATGTTCGCGCCCGGCGATGCGCGGCCTTATCGCCATGAGGGAGTCTGGCGATACGCCGGGCAGGCTGGCAACGACGCGCGTTCCGAGCGGGTGAAATGCAGGTCGGGACGCTGGCAATTCTTTCTGGGCATGCAGGAGCCAACCAGCGGAGGGGCCGAGCGTTCCGGCGCAGGCTCGCAGCGGGCTTCGTGAAGCGCGCCCCGGTTTCGACCTGTAACCCCTCTCAGTTCTCGTTCGGTGACAGCGCGGCGCTGGTGTCTGCCATCGTTGCCCCGCGTGAGCCGATTGGCAGTTCCGGGCCTGTGGTCGTGTCGCGGGCGGTCTGTCGTTCCGTCTCGGCATTGACCAAACCGCCAAGCAGCACCGCATAGGCCGAGACATAAAGCCACATCAGCAGCACGACCACGGCGCCCAGCGAACCGTAAGTGGTGTCGTAATTGCCCAGCGACGAGGCATAGAGACCAAAGCCGACGGTGGCGACCAGCCATAGCGCCGTCGCCATCAGGGACCCGGTGGTCAGCCACTGCCAGCGCGCATCGGCGCGGTCTGGCGCAAAGCGGTACATCCCGCCGATGGCGATGCTGCACAGGCCCGCGGCGACGACCCAGGTCGCTGCCTGGATCAGCGGGGCGCCGATCGGGCCGAGATCGGCGATGAGGTCGCCCGCGAGGCTGAGCATCGAGGCCGCAACCAGCCCGACGATGCCGACCACGACCGCCGATGCGGCAAGTGCGAGGGCAAGAATGGTGCCGCGCACGAACGAGCGGTGATCCTGCTGCTCGTATACGATGTTCAGCGATCCGATCATGGCGCCCGACGCTCTTGAAGCGCCGTAGATCGAGATGAGGAGCGCAACTGCAAGGCCAAGCCCCTTCTTGTCGGCCGCCGCCAGGGTGAGGCTCGTGAGCTGGTCGTAGATGAGGTGGGCGGCGTCGGCAGGAACGAGGTCGATGATCGTCGCCATGTGCTTGGCGACCGTGGCCGGATCGGCGATCAGCCCATAGGTCATCACGACTGCACCAAGCAGTGGCACGAATGACAGGAACGCATAGAAAGCGACCGCCGCGGAAAGCAGATTGAGATCGTGCCGGCCGCTGTTTGTCCAGACACGCCTCGCGATATCCTTCCATGCCGCGGCGCCGTACTGCGCCGGCGTCTTCGCATCGGCTCCGTGCTGGTCGGAGATGGATGTGTCAGCTGTGTTCATTGGCCCCTCATGCTGCAGTCGGGAGATGTAACGTCGCGCGTTCGCAAAGAGTTCGCCGGTTTGTCGCAATCCCGGGAAAACGCCGCGCAAACGCCGGGAACTGTTTCGCGTCTGTTGCTGTCGGCGAACAGGCGCCTTCCGTTTCTGCGAGTCGTTCGCGCGGAACCCATGGACCGCCGACAGCCTTAAGGGTGAACCCCCCCATCACAGGAGATCACCATGGCGACCCAGACCCAGGACCGAAGCGCCTTTCTCACCGACGTCCAGACCCTTCGTGAACGCGCGCGCAAGTCGCTCGGGGACGGCGCGGTGATGCCCAGCTATCAGGGCGACGTCGACAAGACGATCGAACTTCTGCAGACAGTGGTCGCGACCGAGATCGTCTGCACGCTGCGCTACCAGATGCACGCGATCGCCGCGGACGGCATCACGTCCAAGAGCGTCGCTGCGGAATTCGAGGAGCATGCCAAAAGCGAACATGGTCACGCGCTGATGGCGGCCAACCGCATCGACCAGTTGGGCGGCGTTCCCGACTTCGATCCCAAGGACCTCGCGACCCGTTCGGCCACCGAATACGGCGAGCCGGGAAATCTGATCGAGATGATCAAGCAGGACCTGATCGCCGAGCGCCTCGTCATCGAGCACTATCAGGAACTGATCCGCTACTTCGGCGACAACGACCCGACGACGCGCATCATGCTCGAGCACATTCTCGCGGACGAGGAAGAGCATGCGTCCGACATGCACGACCTCCTTGTGGCCCATGAAGGTCGCCCTTTCCTGAAGGCTTGAGCATCATGGCGGATACCAAGCCGGATTTTGCCGCAGGCATCGCGAGCAGCGACCTGAAGCCGGACATGATTCTTGCGGGCGAGTTCGACGGCAAGCCCGTCGTCCTCGTCCGGCAAGGCGACAGGGTGCGCGCTCTATCGGGCGAATGCACGCATCTGGGAGCCGGGCTGGAACAGGGCATCATTGCGGCAGGAGAGCTTCGGTGCCCATGGCACCACGCGCGCTTCTCGGCCGAAACCGGCGAGGCGGTGGGCGCGCCTGCGATCGAGCCGCTTTCGTGTTTTGCGGTGACCGAAGAGGGCGGAGTGATCCGCGTCACCGGCAGGGCCGATGCGAATACGCAGGCAAGCCTGAAAGCTATGCCGGATCAGCGCCGCATCGTCATCGTGGGCGGCGGGGCGGCGGGTCACGCCTGCGCCGACGTTCTCGAGCGGGCCGGGCAGGGGGACCGCGTGCTGATCCTCAGCGCCGATGCCGATGTCCCGTACGATCGCACGTTCTGCTCCAAGCAGTATCTTGCCGGAAAGAAGGAGCGTGACGAATGCATGCTCGCTTCCGGTGCCGGGCAGGGGGCTGCCTCGGTGGAGGTGCGTACCGGAACTGAGGTGACGGCCATCGACACCCAGGCGAGGACCCTGTCCACGGCTGATGGGCAGCGCGTGTCCTACGAGACGCTCATCCTCGCGACAGGGGCTGAGCCGATCGTCCCTGACATCGACGGCTTCGATCGCGACACCGTCCGTGTTCTTCGTACGCTTGCCGATGCCGACGCCCTCATCGAGGCCGCGGAAAAGGCGAAGAGCGTGGCGGTCATGGGGGCCAGTTTCATCGGCCTTGAAGTCGCCGCGTCGCTGCGCCAGCGCAAGCTTCCCGTGACCGTCATTGCGAAGGACGATGTTCCGCTTGCCGGAGTGCTCGGCGAGGAGGTCGGGCGCTTCGTTCGGGGCCTGCATGAAGACAAGGGCGTTGCGTTCCGACTTGGGAGAACGATCGAAAGCTATGATGGCAAGGCCTTAACCCTTGACGATGGATCGACGGTCGATGCCGACCTCCTGGTCATCGGTGCCGGCGTGAAGCCGCGCGTCGAACTTGCCGAAGCTGCCGGGATCGCGCTCGCCACCAACGAGGAAGGTGGCGGGGTCAGGGTCGATGCCGCGCTTGCGACTTCCGCTGACGGCGTCTTCGCGATCGGTGACATTGCCTCCTATCCCGATCCGCGACTGGGCCACCCGATCCGAGTCGAGCATTGGGTCCATGCGCAGAGGCAGGGCCAGTACCTTGCGCGGCTGCTGCTGGGCAAGGTCGAGGAAGGGTTCGGAGACACCCCGTTCTTCTGGTCCGGGCATTACGATACCAGTCTTCGCTATGTCGGCCATGCCGCTTCGGCCAAGGATCGCCGGATCGAGGGCGATGTCGATGAAGGCGCGTTCGCTGTCTTCTTCCGGGAGGACGGCAAGGAGCAGGCACTGCTTACCTGTCAGTGCGATGTCGAAGCTCCGGAGGTGGAAGCCAGATGGGACATGCCGGCATCCGCCTGAAGACTTAGGGTGAAGGCGCGAAGCGCTGCAGCCAATTTGCAATGCAATCGAAGAGCCGGGCGGTCGCACGTGTGTGGCCGCCCGTTTGCATGAATGCGTGGATCATGCCGGCGAAGTGATCATGGCGTACCGGGACCCCGGCGCTGGCCAGCAGGTGGCCATAAGCGTCGCCCTCGTCGCAAAGGGGATCCGCCCCGCATGTCACCAGCAGAGTTGAAGGCAGACGCGCCGGATCGGCAAGGACTGGCGAGACAATCGGATCGTGACGATCGCTTTCGCGTGACAGGTACAGGTCGATCTGCCGTTCGAGATCCTCGAGCGCGATGATGTGGCCGTTCTCGCGCGTGCGTGAGGGATAGTCGGCATCGCGCCTCAGATCGGTATTGGGATAGAGCAGGATCTGCCCCGCGATGGCGGGGCTCCCGGTCTCCCGGACGGCATCGCGGCCGCGCATCGCCAGGGCGTTCGCGAGCGTCCCGCCGATGCTGTCACCCGAGATGACGATGGTGGACGCATCGATGTTCAAGGTGTCCGCCTGATCGCGCAAATGGCCGAGCGCGCGCCAGCCGTCCTCGAGCTGCGCCGGGAACCTGTGCTCGGGCGCTCGCCGGTAGAGCGGCGCGGCAACCAGCCAGCCGGTGCGGCTGGCCAGCATCCGCAAGGCGGCGTCGTGGCCATCGACGGACCCGGCGATGGCGCCGCCGCCGTGCATGTGCAGCAGCAGCGGCAAGCGGCCAGGGTGCGGACGATACAGCCGGATCGCAAGCGCGGGCGTTGAGGTCCGGGGCACGACGACATGCGATACCGAATGAAGTTCCATCGGCGGAGCGTCGAGGCCCGCGAGGAGCCGCGTCTGGTAGCGGAAATTCTCCAGCCAGCGTGCATCGTCCGGCGTCCCTTCGGCCGCAGGCGCGAGCCGCGCGAGATAGTCCAGCACGTCACGGGCTTCGGCGTCCATCCTGCATCCTTGCTTGCGGTGAATGGTGAGGCAAGTCGTGGGCAGACGATGCGGTTCCAGGGAACTTCGCCGTGCCGACAGCCCTTTAATCAGAAACATCTCAGACATCCGACGAAGAGGAAGATCGATACGATGAAGCTCGATATCGAAGGGCGCATTGCGCTGGTCACCGGCGCGGACAGCGGCATCGGCAAGGAGACGGCGCGACGCCTGCTGAGTGAAGGCGTTCGAGTTGCGATCAGCGACCAGCCCGGCGGCAACCTGCACGAGACGCTCGCCGAACTCGAACCGCTGGGCGAGGTGATCGCCGTGGAGGCGGATGTCACCGATCGGAACAGCGTTACCGAACTCTACGCGAAGGTGCGCACCGCGCTCGGTGATCCCGATATCCTCGTCAATGCCGCCGGTGTGACCGGTGCGACTGGCGATTTCATCGATGTCGATGACGACGGCTGGCTCGAAACGCTCAACATCAATCTCATGGGCGCAGTACGCATGGCGCGGGAGGCCATTCCGGCGATGCGCGCGGCAAAGTGGGGGCGGGTGGTGCTGATTGGCTCGGAAGACGGCGTGCAGCCTTATGTCGACGAGCTGGCCTATTGCGCGTCAAAGGCCGGTATCATCAATCTCGCGAAGGGCCTGTCCAAGGCCTACGGCTGCGACAACGTTCTGGTGAACACCGTTTCGCCCGCATTCATCGAAACGCCGATGACCGACAAGATGATGGAAAAGCGGGCAAAGGAAAAGGGTGTCGACGTCGATGAGGCGATCCGCAGCTTCCTCGACGAAGAGCGCCCCGGAATGGCGCTCAAGCGGCGCGGCAAGCCCGAAGAGGTCGCCGACATGATCGTCTTTTTGTGCTCCGAGCGCGCCAGCTTCGTCAACGGCAGCAACATGCGGGTCGATTCCGGCTCGGTCATGACCATCTGAGGAGGAGGACACCATGAGCATTGCATCCGCACTCGGATTTGGCGGCAGGAAAATCCGCTACGCCATCGTCGGCCTTGGCGACATCTCGCAGGAAGCGCTGATGCCTGGCGTCAGGCACACCGGCAATTCCGAGATCACCGCGCTCGTCTCCTCGGACCGCGAGAAGCTGGGCGCGCTGGGCGAACGTTACGGCGTGCAGCATCGCCACTCATACGAGGAATTTCCGCAGCTTCTGGCATCCGGCGAGATAGACGCCGTCTATCTCGGCACGCCCAACTGGCGCCATGCCGAATTCGCTATCCCGGCGCTCGAGGCGGGCATCCATGTCCTGAGCGAAAAGCCGCTGGAGGTCAGCGCCGACAAATGCCGCGCGATGATCGCGGCGGCCGAACGCGGCAATGCCCTGCTGATGACCGCCTACCGGCTACATTTCGAGCCCGCCAATCTCGATGCGGTCCGCCGGATCAGGGCGGGCGAACTGGGCGAACTCGTTGCGTTCACGTCGTGCTTCGGGCAGATGGTCGATCCCGCCAACCACCGCAGCCGTTCCGGTATCGAGGCAGGGCCGCTCTTCGACATGGCGCCTTACCCGATCAACGCGATCCGCTTCCTGTTCGGCGCCGAGCCATGGGAAGTCGTCTCGGCCATCGCGGTACGCCACGAGGAAGCGGGACTTGGCGAACTTGACGACACGATCGCGGTTACCCTCAGGATGCCCGGCTACCGGCTGGCGCAGTTCACCGTGAGCTACTTCACCGACCAGATCGACAATCTGACGATTGCCGGCACCAAGGGCTCGATCCACATGGATTCGGCTTTCGGATACGGGCAAGGCCTTGAGCAGTTCCGAAAGAGTTCGGGGAACCGCGAGCACGAGGTTTACAAGGCCACCGATCAGTTCGGCGGCGAACTGAAATACTTTTCCGACTGCATCCTGAAGGGCCGCAGCGTAGAGCCCGATGGCGAGGAGGGACTTGCCGACCTGCTGGTGATCGAGGCGATCGCCGCTGCCCTGAAGCTTGGCGGGGCGGTCAAGATCGAGCCGCAGGAGCGCCATCGCCGCATTGATCCCGATGAGCAGGAGCAGCGCCTGAAGCTGGTCGATATTCCGGAGCCGGTGAAGGCTGCGAAACCCGCCTTCAGCTGAGGCGAACCTTCAAAACAAGAAAAAGGCCCCTGCGGTGTTCGCAGGGGCCTTTTTCGTTACTGCGCACCGGGGCGATCAGGCAATGCCTGCACCTCCGGTCACGCCGTAGACTTCGCCTGAAATGTAGCTGCCTTCCTGGCTGGCGAGCAGCACGTAGATCGGCGCGATCTCGACCGGCTGCCCCGGGCGCCCGAACGCACTCTGGGTTCCGAACTTCTGGACTGCCTCGTCAGGCTGTCCGCCCGAGGATTGCAGCGCCGTCCAGAAAGGCCCCGGTGCGACGACGTTTGCCCGGATGCCCTTCTCGATCAGCTGTTTCGCCAAGGCTTTGGTATAGGCGACGATGCCGGCCTTGGTCGTCGCATAATCGAGCAGGATGGCCGACGGCTCGTAAGCCTGTACCGATGCCGTGGTGATGACCGAGGCGCCCGCGCTCAGGTGCGGGACTGCCGCCTGGGCAATCCAGTGAAGGGCGTAGAGATTGGTTTTCATGGTCTCGTCGAAGTCTTTCGACGTGACCTTCGAAATGTCCTCGCGGCTCTGCTGGTGGCCGGCGTTGATCACCAGAATGTCGAGGCCGCCAAGCCCGGCTATCGCCTGATCGACCAGCCTGCGGCACCATGCTTCGTCAGTGACGTCGCCGGGTAGATCGACGGCGGTGCGCCCTTCGGCTTCGATCAGGCGGATGACTTCGGCGGCGTCCGCCGCCTCGCTCGGCAGATAGGAAATCGCGACGTCGGCGCCTTCGCGCGCGTAGGCGATCGCGGCGGCACGGCCGATGCCGCTATCGGCGCCGGTGATGAGCGCCTTGCGGCCGGCCAGCTTGCCCGAGCCCTTGTAGCTGGTCTCCCCGTGGTCGGGGACCGGCTCCATCCTGCGGGCAAGGCCGGGGACGGGCTGCGGCTGGGACGGGAAGGGCGGCTTGGGATACTGCTCGCGGGGGTCCTGCATCGACAGGCGATCGGTCATGAAATGCTCCTGATGGGGTTCAGGAAAAACAGCGCCTCAGCCCGGCCGTGGTTCCTCCGCCAGCACCGATTGCGCCATGATATGGGCCAGATGGGTAAGGCCCTGCGGCAGGTTGCCGAGGAATTCCCCGGTCTTCGGGTCGACCATTTCGGGGTAGATGCCCGCCCCCCGCTCCAGCGCGTCGACAAGCGCGGTCAGCCGGGCGCGGGCACCTGCCCAGTCTCCCAGCGACGCCCTCGCTTCCGCCATCCAGAACGAGCAGGCCAGGAAGCAGCCTTCCTCCTTGTCCATGCCGCTGTAGCGGTAATGGAACGGCCCGGTGCCAAGCTCGCGGTCGATCGCATCGAGCGTAGCGGCAAGACGTTCGCGGCCGTCGAAACCGAACCGCACCGCAAGGGCGATCGAGGCATCCAGCCGATCGGTGCCGGGATGCATCACGAACGCCTGCTTTTCCTGCGACCAGCAATTCTCCTCGATCCAGGCGGCGATACGGTCGCGTTCGCGAAACCAGCGTTCACGGCAGGTGGTGGGGAGCTGCCCCGCATCGGCAAGCTCCACCGCGCGGGCCAGCGCCTGCCAGCAGCTGATCTTGGACATCGTGTAGTGCTCGTACTCGGGCAGTTCCCAAATTCCGGCATCGGGCATGCGCCAGCGGTCGGCGCATTCGTCGGCGAGATGAGAAAGCAGTTCGGCGCTCGCGCTGTCGAGGATGTTGCCGCTGCCCACGAAGCAGGACGCCGTCTCGAAGATGTCGCCGTAGACACCGTGCTGGGACTGGTCGTTCGCCTGGTTGCCGGTTACCACCGGGCGCGAGCCGCGATAGCCCGGCATCGCCCATTCCCGGACCGGAGGCACCGGATCGCCGCCCAGCGTGTAGCAGACCCTGAAGCCGACTTTGGCCAGGCGGTCCAGCAGCCAGGAGAAGGCCGCCTTGGCCTCCGCCTGTGCCCCGGCGGCCAGGAAGGCCTTGATCGTGTAGCCGGCGTCACGGACCCAGGCATAACGATAGTCGTAGTTCTTGGAGCCGCCGATCCGTTCCGGCAAGGAGGTCGTCGGCGCGGCGGCGATGGCGCCTGAGGGCGAATAGAGAAGGAGCTTGAGCGCCAGCGCCGAGCGCACGAACGCCGCGCGCGGTTCGCCCTGACACGTGATGGTCCTCGCCCAGGTCCGCCACTCCTGATCCGAGGTCTCGATACGCGCGTCGATCTCCGCGATGGAGGGGACCACCAGTGGCTCGTCCTGCCCGGCGATGAGCGCCAGTACCTCGCGCCCGCCCGCCTTCACTTCGACCGCGCCGGTGACGCCCTCGTCGGCCCAGTGGCACTCCACGCCGCCGCTGTGCAGGAACAGTCCCAGCACCCGTTCGACATGAAACACCGTGTGATCGCCGATGGTCGAGTGATAAGGGTTCACGGTGTCACCGCGACGCCCCGGTCGCATGGTCACGCAAAAACGCATCCGCCCTTCGAGCCCTTCGAGCCGGCGGGCCATCTCGGCCCAGGGCAGGCGGCCCGCGCTGCCGCTGTTCATCGATTCCACCAGACGGGCGCGGCCGGTCTCGGTGGTGAACGTGGTCTCCAGCACGTTGCTGTCGCTGCGGTAGCAGCGCTCTACGGTGAATGGCGCGTCGGGCGTGATCGCGAAGCATCCGCCATTCACCGGATCGAGCAGGCGGTCGAACAGCGGCGGCGAGTCCATGTTGGGTGCGCACCACCAGTCGATCGACCCGTCGGCGCCGGACAGCGCAATCGATCGGCCTTCGCCGATGGCGCCGTAGTCTTCAAGGGCAAGTTGGCCTTCGGATCGCTCGCCGATGCGGCGTCTGCCCATCATGCCGCCGCCGTTCCGCCGTGCCGCACGAGCGTATCCGCCTGCTCCCGCTGCTTCTGCCGGGCCGAGGCATATGTGGCCACCAGCGCGGTGCCGACCATCGCCAGCGCGTCTTCGGCGAAGGCCACCGGGCGGTCGCGGCCAAGCGCGCGGGCAAGCGTCATGCGCACGCGGTAACTGACGTAGGCACCGGCGATCGCACCGGCCGCACCCACGCCTGCGGCCAGCCAGGCCTTGCCCGGCCGCGCGGCGGCGGCACCGGACAGCGCGCCTCCGACAGCCCGGCCCGCAAGTCCGGCAGGGGCGATCCGGGCGGGAATGCCCGGCTGCTTGTCCATGACGTATTCGCCGGCCGCGGCGGCGCCGAACAGGAGGCCGGTCCACCGCGAGTTGAGCAGTGCCAGCGGCGTGCCCTCAAGCCCAAGACCGCTGCTGGCGGCAGCGATGGTGATCGCGGCGGGCGGCGTGAAAGTCCGCTGGCCGCCGGCTAGTCCCAGCAGCAGCGGCACGCAGACATCGTCGATGGCCATGGCCCGGTCGTCCGGCGCCTGCCGGCCGATGGCCTGCCCGGCGGTGGCGGCAGGACGACGTCTGGCGATCCGATCGCGCAGCAGCTTGCGCACCTGTTCTGTGACCAGCCCGAAGACCAGATGCGACGCGTAGCCATAAAGGTGCGTGCGCAGCGTGTAGCGCCAGGGCGGCCTGGCGAGCCCGGCGAGGGGTACGGCGATCTGGTCTATCAGGGTTGCGCAGACGAGCCCGAAACCCAGCCCTTGCCAGCGCGTCACGCCGGGGCGCCTTTCTGCCCAGGCGCCGTACAGTGCGCCGGTCGCCGTGCCCACCAGGTAATGCACTGCCGTGCCTGCCGCGCGCCTGTCGCCCTCTGCCAGTCCCCGGCCGGATAGCACCAGGGCGACGCGCTCGGCGGCCTGCTCGGTGGCAGCCGGACCGTCGCCGCTTTGCGGGCGGAACAGCGGGGTGACCAGCGACTGGAAACCGTTCATCACCGCTGCTGCCGCGAAGCCTGCGACAGCGCCCGCGGCGGCGCCTTGCTCCAGATCGACGATGGTGTTCACGGTATGCGCGGAGCGGTCAGGGACCGGGGTGATGGACATGTCTTGCTTGTGCTCCGGGCTCGGGAGGAAACTTGAGTCGGCAGTCGTCTGCTCAGTTGATCGGCCTTTTCCAACGCGCCGTGTCGCGGCGATGTTCCACCGATAGTCGCGCTCCATGCAGCATCGTTCCAGGCGCGGCGTAATGGCCATGTCGGGAGCATTCGCCGTTCATCGGAATGCCGCAACTTCTCCACTTATTGGGAGTTACCGGGCTGCGATGGGCCAATTGGTTCCGCGCGCGCCGGGGACCAGACTAATGACCAACGCGCATCACGGCGGCCTCGTGTCGCCGATCGGCCCAATCACGCAGGGCGCGCATGATGGGCTCTCCGACATAGACCTGCTTCACCAGATCAGCGTCGCGCTCATCAACGAGCAGGATCGCTTGGAGTTTTATGGCAAGATCGTCGGTGCCGCCGTTACCATCATGGGTTAGCAATTCGGCACAATGCAACTGCTCTGCCCAGCCGATAACTTAGCGGAAACGGCAGATCGCGCTGCGAAGCTCACCAGCCAGCTTCTGGCCTTTGCCTGGCGGCAGGCGCTGACGACCGAAGTCTTCGATGCGGCCGTGAAAGTGGGCAGAGTCGCGGACATG
Organism: Novosphingobium sp. HR1a; assembly: GCF_015594425.1. Classification (NCBI taxonomy): domain Bacteria; kingdom Pseudomonadati; phylum Pseudomonadota; class Alphaproteobacteria; order Sphingomonadales; family Sphingomonadaceae; genus Novosphingobium; species Novosphingobium sp. HR1a. The sequence continues at coordinate 83,507 of NZ_JABXWS010000110.1, read as the reverse complement.
CTGCGCACTGTAATGGGGTGGACCTCGTCTTCGATCTGATCGGCGGTTCGTGTGTCGTGGAAGTCGATGTCAGCCAGTTCGAAACAGCCCTCGTCAACATGGCGGATAGTGCCCGCGATGCCATGACCGGCGAAGGGTGCATAACCTAGCTATCGATGCCGCGGGTTCGGTGCCCGCACGGCGCGGGGATGCTGCTGCCAAGGGCGACTTCGTGAGGGTATCGGTCGCAGAGTGAGGCACGGGCATGCCTCCCGAACAACTCGATCCTTAACGAAGCTAATCCGCACTTTAGAGCTCTCTCGTCGCCTTCATTTCGAATTGAGTCCATCAGGTCCGGAGTAGCTTCAAATCCTGTCCTGAAAACACGCACCACTCCGTCGGGGTTAATCACCGCCTTCGACTTGAACCAACCGAACCGTAAAGACGCTTCCTCTTCCCCGGCCATCGCTTTCGACCGAGACGCTGCCGCCATGCAAGGTCACCAGTCGGTGCACGAGAGCAAGACCGATGCCCAGTCCTCCTTGCGCATAGGCGCGATGATCCTCCACTTGCGCGAAAGCCTCGAAAATGCGCGCCTGCATATCTGCCGGTATGCCCATGCCATTGTCCGCCACCTCAATGACTATCTCGCCGCCGATGGTGCGGGCCGACAGCTTGATGGCGCCACCAGGCGGGGTGTACTTAGCCGCGTTTCCGAGCAGATTCGCGACGATCTGGGCAATCCGGGAATAGTCGCCATCGAACCAAACCGGCGCCTCGGGCAGCGCAACGGTCAGATGATGGTTTCCCGCATCCATGTGATGCCGGCTGCTTTCAACTGCGAAGTTCAGGACATCAGACAGTGCAATCCGTTGAATTTTCAGTGTCACCTTCCCTTCTGTAATGCGGGAAACGTCGAGCAGATCTTCCACCAGACGCGCGAGGTGGGACACCGTACGTTCCATTCTGGCATGGATGATACCCGCCTGATCCGCGGAACGCGGGCGGCCAAGAAGGTCCACCGCGCCCATAAGCGCTGCGACCGGGTTGCGCAGTTCGTGGGCAAGTACGGCAAGAAACCGATCCTTCGCGCGATCGGCCTCGCGAAGCGCGGCCGCAGACGCCGCCAGCTCATCGCGCTGGGCCGCTATCTGTTGCCGTTGCCGATGAAGATCGCACAGAACGCGCACCTTGCTACGCAGACCATGCGGTTCGATCGGTTTGGAGATGAAGTCGACCGCACCTGCCTCGTAACCCTGGAAACGTCGTTGCGTATCAGCTGTGCCCGCCGTCACGAAGATGATAGGAACATGGCGTGTCCGTTCCATGCCACGCATCAGTTCCGCGAGCTCGAAGCCGTTCATCTCGGGCATCTGCACATCGAGAAGCGCCAGCGCGAAGTCATGCGCGAGTAGCAACTCCAGTGCTTCTGGACCTGATCGAGCCTCGAAAACTGTTATATTTTCGTCTGTGAGCAAGGCTTCGAGCGCGGTCAGGTTGGCAGGAAGGTCATCGACAAGGAGGACAGGAACGTGATCACTCATGTTCATGCCGCTTTTCTTCCGGCTTCGAGGAGGCAATCAGCGATCTGCGACAGCGAGAGCACCTGGGCTCTGCCGCAGGCGGCCAGCGCAGCATCGGGCATCGCCCGGGCATAAGCGCTCTGAGGGTCCTGCACATAGACTTGTCCGCCCGCTTCCGCCACCGCCTTAAGGCCCCGCGCACCGTCTTCGTTAGCGCCGGTCAGGATCAGTGCCATCAAGAGGGAGCCATATGCTTCGGCTGCGCTTTCGAACAGGACATCAATCGATGGCCGAGAAAAGAAGACCGGTGCGTCGGTGGACAGCGACAGCGTATGGCTTGAACCTTCGGTCCGTTCGACAAGCAGGTGGTAGTCCGGCGGAGCGAAGTAAATCGTACCCGCCGTAATCGGCTCTTTGTCCTCAGCCTCGCGAACCGCAACCTGGCACTTGACAGCGAAGAGCGCGGCCAGTTCGCTGCGGCGTCCTGGAGGCACGTGGACAACCACGATAATCGGCAGGGCGAAGTCACCGGGCAGCGCAGGCAGGATGCGAAGCAGTGCCTGAATTGCGCCAGCCGAGGCGCCGATCACGATGGCCGCAGAGGCAGAGGCTGTTCTCACGCTTTTCGCCGCTGGTAGATTTTCTCTTCGCGCACGAAATCCGCAAAATCGGCAGAGTGGGCTGAAAATCGCAAGGATTCCTTCGAGCCCAGCCCGAGGAACCCGTTGCGGGTCAGCGAGTCGCGGAACAAGCCGACAGCGCGATCCTGTAGCGCCCGGTCGAAGTAGATCATCACGTTGCGGCAGGAAATCAGGTGCATTTCGGAGAAGACCGCGTCGGTAACCAAACTGTGGTCCGAAAACACCACCCGCTCGCGCAGGGACTTATCGAACACTGCCCCCCCGTATCCGGTCGTGTAATAGTCGGAGAGCGACGATCGCCCTCCTGAAAGCCGGTGGTTTTCGGTGAAAGCCTTGATCCGCTCGAGGGGATAGATGCCGCGCTCGGCGGCTTCCAGCGCTTCGGAATTAATATCGGTTGCGTAGAACAATGTGCGCGTCTCCAGCCCCTCCTCGCGGAACAGGATGGTAAGCGAGTGCAGTTCCTCGCCTGCGCTGCAGCCCGCGATCCATACCTTGAGCGAGGGATACGTGCGCAAATGTGGCACGACCTTCTCGCGCAGCGCCTTGAAATAGCTGGGATCGCGAAAGAAATCGCTGACCTGTACGGTCAGGAAGCGCAGAACTTTCGCGGCCAAAGCAGGATCGTGGAGCAGCTTGTCCTGCAACGCCGAGAAGGTGGCAAACCCCATGCGCTCGCGTGCCTGGCGCAGGCGCCGCCTGATGGACGCCTGAGCGTAATTACGAAAATCGTAGTGGTAGCGGCGATAGATGGCCTCCAGCAGGAGGCGGATTTCGATATCCTCGATTTTATCGGCGTCCATCAGCATGACCTCATGATCACCGCGGCATCCATACGCGCACCAGGCTGAGCAGCTTGTCGACTTCCAGCGGCTTTGCCATGTAGTCGTTGGCGCCGGCCTCGATGCACCGTTCCTGGTCGTCCGGCATCGCCTTGGCGGTCAAGGCGATGATCGGCAGCTTTGACCAGCGGGGATCCTGCCGCAACGCGCGAGTGGCGGTGAGCCCGTCCATTACCGGCATCATCACGTCCATCAGCACGAGGTCAATGCGCTTGGCAGGCTCGGATGCCGAGGCATCGAGCGCGTCGAGCGCCTCTTGGCCATTGCGGGCGATCTCCACGCTGGCGCCTTGCGGCTCGAGGATGTTGGTAAGGGAAAATACGTTGCGCACATCGTCCTCGACGACCAGAATTCGCCGGCCTTCCAGGATCGCATCACGATTACGGGCCGCGCGGATCATCGTCTGCTGCTCGGCCGGCAAGTCCGTCACGACCTGATGGAGGAACAGCGAAACCTCGTCGAGCAGCCGTTCGGGTGAGCGCGCGCCCTTGATGATGATGGAGTCGGAATAGCGCCGCAGCCGCTGCTCATCCTCGGGCGACAAATCATGTCCGGTATAGACGATCACGGGCGGGAAGGCGTACGCACCTTCCTTGCTGAGTGTTTCCAGGAGGCTGAACCCGCTGGCATCAGGCAAATTGAGGTCGAGGACCATGCAGTCGAAGGTCGTCTCGCGCAGCGCCGCAAGGCATTCGGCGGCGCTGGCGACGCCAACTGTCTCGACATGGCCGGTAGCCAGCAAACGGCTGACCGCGTCGCGCTGCACCGCGTCGTCCTCGACAATGAGAACCCGCTGCACATCGGAGGAAAGCTTGGCGGCCAGCGCCTCCAGCACGCCCGCCAGTTCCTCGCGCTTCACCGGCTTGACCAGGTAGCCGATCGCCCCGAGCGCCAGAGCGGTCTGGGTATGATCGCTGCCTGAAACCACGTGAACCGGAATGTGACGCGTCTCGACGTCCTGCTTCAAGCGGTCGAGCAGGGCAAGGCCTGATTGATCGGGCAATCCCACGTCAAGCACGACCGCATGTGGCTTGAACTTGCGGGCAAGGTGCAGAGCTTCTTCGGCCGTGCCGGTGACAAGACACTGGAAGCCCATCTCGCGCGACATGTCGCGCACGATTCCCGCGAATGCCGCGTCGTCCTCCACTACAAGCAAAACCCGCTGTCCGGCGCCGAGCACCTCGCGATCGTCCTCAACCTGCCTCACGATCGGCACGGCACGCGGCTGCGCCGAATTGGGCTGGGGCGCTGCGGCTGGCACGGGCAAGGACACCTCCGCCAGCCGAGCCGGATCGAAGGTCAGCGGGATCGTCAGCGTGAAGCGGCTGCCTTCGCCAACGATACTGGTCAGGGCAATGGAGCCGCCGAGCAGCCGCGCCAGTTCGCGCGAAATCGACAGTCCGAGACCGGTACCGCCAAATTTGCGGCTGATGGTTCCGTCAGCTTGCCGGAAAGCTTCGAAGATGGCCTTCTGCTGCTCATGCGGTATGCCGATGCCGGTATCGACCACTGTGAAAGAGACCTGCCCCTGCCCGGCGAGCGCGATCTCCAGCGTGACATACCCGCGCTCGGTGAACTTGAAGGCATTGGAGAGCAGGTTTTTGAGAATCTGCTCGAGACGCTGGCGATCCGTTTCGATTTCGCCGGGCACAGCGGGGTCTACCGTGACCGAGAAGCCAAGGCCGCGATCTGCCGCCACCGGTTCGAATACCGGGCGTAAATCCCGCGCGAACCGTTCGACGAGCACGGCTTCCGGACGGATCTGGAGATGCCCGGCCTCAATTTTCGAAAGGTCGAGAATATCATTGATGAGCGCCAGCAGGTCGTTGCCTGCGGATTCGATGGTCCGGGCGAACTGGACCTGTTCATCGGTCAGATTCTCGCTGCGGTTATCGCCCAGCAACTTCGAGAGAATCAGCAGCGAATTGAGCGGAGTGCGCAGTTCGTGGCTCATGTTTGCCAGGAAGTCACTCTTGTAGCGGCTTGCTTGTTCCAGTTCGGCCGCCTTGGCCTCGACCGCTGCGTTCGAGCTGGCGAGATCGTCGCGCTGGTTCTCAAGCAGCTGCGCCTGCTCTTCGAGCTGCGAGTTGGTCTGCTCCAGTTCCACCTGCTGCTGCTCGAGGCTGGCCTGGGATTCCTTGAGCGCGCGTCCCTGCTCCTCCAGTTCCTCGTTGGAAACCCGAAGTTCCTCGCTTTGCACCTGCAGTTCCTCGGCGTGATGCTGAAGCTGCGATCGGTAGCGAGCCGAGCGGATCGCACTGCCCATCGAACTGGACGCTTCGGCAAGAAACGCCAGTACGTCCTCATCCACCCGCTGGAGAAAGCCAAGTTCGATCACACCCTGGACCGAACCGTCGGCGCTGGCAGGAGCAATGACCAGATGGCGCGGCTTGTCGCTCCCAAGCGAAGAGCCGATCGTCAGATAGCCGTCGGGAATGTCGCTGAGCACCACCGGCTCGCCGTCCACCGCAACCTGGCCGAGCAATCCCTGCTTGCGATTGAACCGCTCGATGATCTGGGCATCAGGCGCCACTCCGTAAGCGGCGACGCGGCGGAAATGTCCGTTCTCGGACGAGAACACGGCGCCGGCCTGCGCCCCAAGATAGCGGACGAGGAAACCGAGAATGCCATCCCCCAGCGTGTCGATCGGCTGATCGCCAAGCAACGCGGCGGCCATCTCGACCTGGCCAGTCTGTAGCCACTGCCGCTTGCGATTGGCTACGGCGGAGCGGTACATCAGCAGGCCGATGATCAGGGTCAGCGCGATCCCCAGCAGGCTGGAAAGCAATCCGCTCACCCACGCCGAGCGGTACGCCTGCTCCATCTCGGCGATGCGCTCGGTGCGCAGGCGGATTTCCTCCTGCTTCATGACACCCAGCTGCGCGCGCAGCTCGTCCATCTCGATCTTGCCGCGATCGCTGTTGACGATCGCCAGCGCCTGCGTAGTGCCGCCGGACTGCCGGAGTGCGATCGTTTCCTTCAGTTCAGCCAGCTTGCCGTCGATGCGAGCGCGCAGCGGCGCAACACGGGCCTGCTGATCGGGATTGTCCCGGGTCAAGGTCGCAATCGTCGCGAAGCGGGCATCGATGTCGGACAGGGCCGCACGATAGGGAGCGAGATACCTCTCGTTTCCAGTCAGGAGATACCCCCGCTGCCCGGTTTCGGCATCCTGCATGGAGGACGTGAGATCGTTCATCCCGACGATGACTTCGTGTGAATGAACGATCTTGCGCATATCGTCGCGCAACACAGTCACATTCATGTACGCGACGCTGCCGCTGCCGATAAAGAAAACGACGGCCATCGCCAGGCCAAGCATTGTCCAAGGGTCCATCCCCCGGCGCGATCCATGGTCATAACGGGCCTCGATGCGGGCAGGATTGAATCTCATGTAGCGTCCACAACAAGAACCCGGGAAAGCCTTCGCTTGCGTTGATTATGTAGCTGGAGCAAGCACTTCTTCACTTGGAAAGGGCGCGCAGATCACGTCCTGCGCCAAAAACCGTGATGCCGCCCGCAAAGAGACCGCTCACAAGTTCGCTAGCAAGTGCGACTTTAAGGCCCGTCCCTCGCTCACGTTGCCAGGCGCCCGCCAGCGAGGCGTACCACAGCTTCCAGGCCGACCTGCGCCTAGCAGCCGTTCCCATGGCCGATCCCTTATGAGACGCTCGGCGATCAAATCTGGGTCGCTAGGTGTAAACGGTACGGGAAGGAAGGCATTTACAGCGACTCGGTATGGACAACATAGCGCCAGGGACCGCTGCGGATCGCGTCGAAAGGATAGCAGGTCGCAAGGTCAAGCCGTTCGCCCATTGAATCATCCGGCGGAGCATAGCGGTCCCACCGCACGATGCTCGTACCGGTCACTCGGTAGCGCAGCAGCGTCCCCTCGCGCGTCTGAAGGGTGACAAAATCACCTGTGCGCATGTCATGCAGAAATCTGAAATGGGTGTCGCGGTGAGCGGCTATAACGGCGGTGCCGGCGTGCCCTGGCATTGCCCCGGCCGGGAGCAGCGTCGGGCCGAAAGCGAGGGCTTGGCCCGATCCTCCGCCGAGAACGATGCGCGTCACGCCCAGCCTTGCAACCGATAGACGCGCGACGGGCGCGGTATCGGCCCAGGGCCAGGGCCTGCGGGGCCGGTGGTCGACAAGACTCGCCTCGAAGGCATGGTCCAGCAGTGCTTGTGCGACCGCTGCCTTGGCGGGGATGTACAGCCCCCTGCCGATTTCGACCATTCCGCCCAGGCATAACGCCAGCAACAGGGTCGCCGCGACGCCATGCCCGCAAAGGGCCGCTCTCGAACGGCGCGCAAGCTTGCCGGCGCGGCTCACGCCGCCCTCCGGCGCAGCAGGCAGGCGAAACCGGCAAGGCTCGCGAGCAAAAGGGCTAGGCCCCGGCCGAGCAGACCGAGAAAACCGGTGCCTGTCTGGGGCAGTTCCAGCGTCGCAGCCTGCATCGCGGCGCTATCGCCCGAACCTTGTGGATCAGCGACGTCCGAAGCAGCACCCTGGCCGAAGAGAGTGTCGAAGTCCCAGCCCGCCGGAAGGTTGATCGGCAGTTCCTCACGCGTCAGACGGGCGCCGGCGGGCCGAGACGGTGTTTCGTCGACCGCGACGAGGCTGGTGCGACTGGTGACGATGGTGCTTTCCATGCCGATCCGTTCGACTTCGGCATCGGCCTGTTCGTCTTCCAGTTTGCCGAGCGCGCGGTCTGCCTCGATGTCGCTGATGCGGCTGCGGGCCCAGACTTTTTCTATGCCCGGGCTAGGCAGAGCGCTCGCCAGATCGACACGTCGCTCCCACGCCTTGCCGCCGATCGTGCCGCTCACGGTCAGGGTGCCCGAAAGGTGGTCGGTACGCCCCACCAGCACCAGCGGCCTGCCGGCATAGACGTCCGGAAGGCGCGAGGGGGTGAGGTCGAGCGAACCGCCTTCAACCCGCACGGAGAGGTCGCGCACTGCGGGATGACTGAGCACGTCGAGCAGCGGCATCATCTTGGCGGTGACTTCCCTCGGGGCGCCGATATGCGTGTAGAGCCCCCCGCCGATCGTCGACATGCGCTCCATCAGGTAGTCGTTTGGCGCCGAGCCTATACCGACCATGAAGACATGGCTGCGGCCCCCATCGGCGCCGATCGCGGCTACCATCTCGCGCTCGTTGGAGATTTCCCCGTCGGTCAGGAACACGATCTGGCGCAGGATGGATGGATCGCTGCCGCCACCGGTCGCGGCATCCGCCAGCGCCGCCTTGAGCGCGGGCAGCATCTCCGTTCCGCCCTGCGCCTCCAGCGATCCGGCGAAGCGCCGGGCGAGATCGACCTGGTCAGGCGTGGCGGCGACGCTGTGGTCGAACAGCCGAGTCATAGTATCGTCGAAGCGGATCACGTTGAAGTGGTCCTGCGGTCGCAGCGTACCCAGCGCATGGAGCAGGCTGGCCTTGGCCTCTTCCATCGAATCGCCGCCCATCGAGCCGCTGTTGTCGATCACGAACACCATCTCGCGCGGAGGTGTCGGCAGCGAGGAGGTGTCGGCGGGCGGGGTCACCGAGGCCATCACGTAATCGCCGTTGGCGGTATGCTGCGCGAACAGGCCAAGTGTCGGATCGGCGGAGGCGGAGCGCCATTCCAGAACGAAGTCCCGGTCCGCCGGGACTCTGCCGTCCAGCTTGATCGTGCGATCGCCGAGTGGACCGGTGATATTGACGCGGTGGTAGCGGCTGATGAGGTTGGCGACCTCGAAACCGGGGGCGAGACGGATCGCAATCGACGTCGGGTTGACCGTTTCTCCAAGTCCCGGAGTGAGCACCGGGGCGGCGGTGACGGCATTAGCATCGGCCACGGCATCCACCGTTCCCAGCGTGTGCGGCGGTGTATAACGCGGGCCGGCAACCAGCGGCAGTCGGAGCGAGAAGGTGCCGTTGGCCTGGCCTACCGGGGCCTGGTACTCGATAGCGATCAGCACCGTCTCGCCCGGGCCGACGTTGGCGACCATGGTGGTGAACATGTTGGGTCGCTGCTGCTCGACGAGGCCCGCCTTGCGCCCGCTCGCTTTCGCCGCCTCGTAAGTGGCGCGGGCCTTTTCGCGGGGCTCTATGTGGCCGACGATCACGCGCTGGCCTACCACCATCCTGAGCGAATCCACCGCACCGTCCTGCGGCAGTGGATAAAGGTAGCTGGCCTCCATCCACTTGCCCGAGGTGTTGCGGAACGCCTGGACCACGCGCACGCGGGCCGTCTGACCGGTCACGGTCACGTCGATGTCGGTGCCGAGGCGCACGGCGGGCATGCTCCGGACGATGCCTTGGCCACGCAGCATCAGGGTGCCGGTGGCGGGCCCCTCATCGCCCGAAGCGTCGTCGGAGGCGCTCTCGTCGGCAGCGGCCGCGGTGGTTGCGTCAACGGCAAGCGCAATGGGAGCCCCGAAGGCCAGCACGGCGGCGGGGATCAGGGCGCGGCGGAGAGAGAGTGAATGCGGCATCGGATGGCTCCTGCGACTGGGGAGCCCACCCTCTATGCGCAGGGCGGTGCACACAGCCACGAGCAGTTTCAGCCGGTTCCTGCCGAGCCTTGCGCACGGCGACGCAAACTAGCGGAAGGATTGACGCAATGTGCGGATATGTGCGCATATGTACGCATGGACACGACCCTAGGAGATGACCGGCCAGACGCCGAGGGCCTCTCAGTAGAAAGCGCCGAGACCGCGCGGCGCGTACGCGAGGAAATCGCCCGGCGCCGTTTGTCGCGCCAGGCGCTGGCGGACATGGCGCGCATCAGCCTATCGACGCTGGAAAAAGCTCTGGCGGGCAAACGGGCCTTCACGCTCGCCACACTCCTGCGGATCGAGGAAGCGCTGGGCGTCAGCCTTCGTCCCGGCTCTGCGCCAGTGGCGCCGACCGGCGGTGACGTCGCGCCCGAGGCGATGGGGGCTTACGCCCGCTCGGCCGTGACCTGGCTGGAGGGATGCTATCTCACCGTCCGGCCCAGCTTCGGCACCGCAGGCGGCCTGTTCGCATACCTGACGACGATCCGCTGGGTTGCGGAGAGAGCCTGCCTCGGCTTTGCTGAATCGGGCCGTTCGGATTCCCGGTTCGAGCAGGCCGGTCAGATTTCCATGCCCAACCTCTCGGGCCACATCTATCTCGTCACCAACGAGCAGGGGCAGTACCGCCTCGCCATCCTCTCGCGCCCGACGATCGATGGCGGACTGTTCGGCATCCTGACGACCCTCGAAGTGGGCCATGGCTCGCAGCTGGTGCCGGCCGCTGCGCCCATCGCCTTGCGCAAACTGCGCGATGGGGAGGACGCACCGCTTGGCCTGATCACGCCCGACATGCTCTATTTTGCAGAATATCGGGAGATGCTGGACCGCTCGATCGAAGGCGACTTCGCCCGCCTGCACGTTCCCGGATGAGCCGGGCCATGCCGATGGGCCGCTTTCAGAAATGGATGTCGATGTAGTTTGTCAGGCCGCCGCACCATTCCAACTCGCGCAGGCGATAGTATGGCCGCCTTCGGGTGACCGCGGTGATCAAGGTCTTCGTATTCGAGGGCTCGGGCTTGCCGGCTTACTAGAGATCGCTTCTGTCTTGGCACCAGGTGTTTAGTCCCGGCATCTGGTGGATCGGGTTGACGATGAACCGTTCTGGCTCTGCCATCCAGAATTTGGCGATGTATTCGTAAGGTGTGAGACCGCTCAGCGTCTTGAGCCGACGGCCAAAGTTGTAGACGGCCATGAACCCGGCAAGAGGCGTTCGGAGTTCGTCGTGGCTCTCGGAATGGAAGCGCTTGGCGGTCGCCTTCTTGATGGTCCGGTTCATCCGCTCGACCTGACCGTTAGTCCACAGGTGGTTCGGTTTGGTGAGCCGGTGCTCGATGCCGTTTGCGTCACAGACCATGTCGGAGCAGATTTGGCGGGACCATGCAGTGTTCCGTTTGCACGGCTGCTCGGCGGATTGGATGCCGCTATCGGTCAGGATCGTGTGGATCTGGTACGGCGCGGATTTCAGCAGGTGTTCCAGGAACTCCCATGCTGCTCGCCGATCAGCCTTGTCTACCGGTTGTGTGACCGCTAACCCGCTGGTGCGGTGGATCCCAACGAAGAGATACGGCCTGTCTTCGGCGGTCTTCACCTCGGCGATATCGATGTGAAAGAAGCCAACGGGATAGCGCTTGAGGCGCTGATGCTTCGGCTTGTCGCCCTCAGCGTCCGGCAAGCGGGAGATGCCGTGCGGCTGAAGGCAGCGGCGCAAAGCTGCCCGTGTCAGATGCGGGATCGACGGCTGCAACCACGTAGAGGCAGTCATCCAGGGGCAGCAGCGTGTGACGCCGGAACGCGGCAACCCTCGCCTCCTCGGCTTCTGTCAAGGTCGTTGAATGAGGGGCCTTCGGCCCGGTCTTCAGGTCCCAGACCATCGCTCGCTTCCTCCACTTCGCCACCGTCTTGGGATTGATTCCCAACTCCCGGCTCAGCGTCGCGAACGAAGCTTGCGATCGCTTTATTGCTGCTTGGACGGTGTGCGTGGTCGTGGCGCTCCAGTGACGAGCCTGTCCGATAATGCTTCCTTCCATCCCAACGAAAGGGGTCGCACCATCAAACCGTGGGACCACACACCTAGAATATCGAGACGCTTGCCTTGCGAATTAAGGTCTCAGGTGGAGAGGAGAGGCCGGACGGTACGATGCGATTTCGGGCCAATCGAGACCAGTTACTTAGAATATTCGATACGTAATCGCGCGTCTCCCTGATCGCGGGAATGGAATCGCCGCGGATGCGTGCGGGGCCAGCGTTGTACGCCGCAAGGGCCAGATGCACTTGTCCAAACCTATCGAGTTGCCGGCGCAGATAGCGCGCACCGCCACGCAGATTTTGTGCCGGATCAGCGGGATCGACACCGAGCTCCCTGGCCGTACCCGGCATCAGCTGGATCAGCCCGCGCGCATTCCTGGGAGACACCGCTTCGGGATCGTACTGACTCTCCTGAATGATCATCGCGTCAAAGAGGCTTGCTGGAATTCCATGCTCGCAGGCAATGGCGCTCATAGCACTGTAGTATCGCGCACGGCGCATTTCGGCCTGCGGTTTCAGAAATCCGGTTGGACGATAAGACAGGTCGGTACAGCCTGATCCTTTTGCAACCGTTGGAATGTCAGCGGCGGTGTCCGATAGCCAGGCCGGAATCATGATCGATGACCTTGTTGGCACAACTTTCGGTACGGAATGAGGGGAATGTCCCGGTATTGTCGTTAGCTGCAGCGCGGTGTCCGAGGTCTGCGCCCCGGTGGCAACCTGATCGTGGCGGAGTGTGTAGAGGTGAAATTCTGGCACAGTTGTCACTGATGTAGAAGCGGTGACGTGGTCCATGTATGCTGCGGGTTGCACGTCCGCGGTATGCATGTTGATAATTTCCACTGTCCGAATGCGGTGCGCAGGATCAGCCGCGGCGACTTCCGGTACGATGCAAAGTAGAAGGATCAACACCGCCAGTCGGAAATGGGCCATCGTCACCGCCAATCGGATTGGAGATTTAGTAGAAGTCACTCAGACGCACATTGTCAAGCATGATACCGAATGTACACTTCTTCGTGACGCTTCTCCCATTCAGGATGTTCATCATGTGGCTGGTCCATCGCGATACGGACGGTACTGGCGGCAACCGGATACCCTTGCGGCATGAACTGCAACAGGCGCTTGTACGTTGGTACATCGGGGAAGGAACCGAGACCGACGAAAAAGCCGGCATCATGTTGGTGCAGCAGGCGCGAATTGGCCAAAGGTGGATCGCTTGCGGATGCCTCGGGGCCGACATGCCGCCGCCGATCCTCACCCCAGCCTACCTATCCGAGGCCGAAACCTACTATCTGCGCCGGCTCATCAGCCCGAAACGGCCCGAACATCTGCCCGAATGCCCGTTCTTCCGCGACCAGATGACGATCCGCATCAGCGAAGTCCGCTCCCGATCGACCCCGCTCGAGCCGCCTGAAGGCTTCTTCGAAGTGCTCAAGCCCGCGCCGGAAAAACTGGCGCTGCGCCCCGAGGACGATTGCAACGACGATCGCACTCGTAATGCCTCGATCCCAAGGCTCGCGCGCCTGCTATGGCGCCTCATGGCCGCTGCAGGCGTCAACCGGATCGCGCCGCTCGCGTACCGCGAGGAATGGTCGATTCGCCGTGAGTTCGCCTCGCTCGCTCGAGCAGCGAGCCAGATCGAAATCGCGCCGGGCATCCGGTTGGAGCAAGCCTTTTGGACCCACGCGAAGCCCCTGCAGGCGCGTGCCGTGTATGCCGCGCTTCGCGCGCTTGAGGCGAAGTGGCCGCGCGACCATGCGCCACAAGGTTTCGTGCTGCTCTACGCCAAGGGCATCCATGGGCAGGAAATCACGCTGCCTGACGGCGGCACTGTCACGATCGCCAACCGCATCCAGTCCCCATCCGTGCGCGGAAACCCCATCGCAGGCCCGTTCCTGGTCATTATCGTCGTTGGCAAGTATCCCGAGGCCAAGGGCTATGCGCCGCTGCGCGCCTATGCCCAACCCATCCTCAATGGGCGGCTATTCGCACCTGTCGATTCCGATTTAGAGCGCGACGTTTTCGGCACGATCCTGCGCACCCAGCAGGAACTTCACGGACGCGGCATCGACCTCGCGATCGAAAAGCCCGTCTTCGACACCTTGACGCCCGATGGGCCGTGCCGTCCCGACTTCCTGATCGAGGCAAGATCACGCGAGACCGGCGAGATCCGCAATATCGTCGTCGAGGCCATGGGTTTGCGTACCGAGGAATATGAGGCAAGCAAGGCCATCACACATCCTCGCATGGCGCAGCTCGGTCAGATCGTGACGATCGACAGGCAAGACGACAATGCGCATGCCGTGCGTCGGGCGCTGTTGGCCGGGCTCGGACTCTGAAATCCCTACTCCGCTTTGGCAGCGTGCGCTGTAACGATTACTAGCCTCTCGATCGCTTGAAGAGCCGTCACGAAATCGTCGATGCGGGCCTGAAAACCTTTTCCGGCACTCCCAGTTAGCCGTTACCCACCCCGAAACTGACCGAGCCGCGAAAAAAGAGATCGAGCGCGTCCCTCCGACGAATGGGCATCACATTGGAAGGTCGCTCCGGACACGATTAACTTCCAATTATCATTCGTTAGATTTCCAATTTTCGAGGTGTCGATGTACGATCGGATTTTCTCCCAAAAGGTGGAAGATGCCCTATCCGATACGGCGGTCGTGTTGGTCATCGGTCCGCGCCGCGCAGGCAAGACGACGCTTGTCCGGCAGATGGGTGAAGCAGGTCGCACTTACATCACTCTCGACGATCAGACCGCACCAGCGGCAGCAACATCCGATCCGGTCGGCTTCATTCGAGGACTCGATCTTGCAATCATCGACGAAATCCAGCGCGCGTCCGAACTGATGCTCACGATCAAAAAGACACTGAACGAAGATTATCGGGCAGGGCGTTTCCTCCTCGCCGGCTCCGCCAATGTGCTGACGCTGCCAAAGGTTGCCGACAGCCTGGCGGGCAGGATCGAGACTATCCAGATCCTCCCGCTCGCCCGCGCTGAGATCGAAGGCACTGCTCCATCGTCTCTCGACGACCTTTTCTCCGGAAAGCTTGGGACGGCGAAGAATGCCCGGGTCGGCGACCAGCTTGTCGAGACAGTAATGCTTGGCGGCTTCCCCGAGGTTATCTCACGGACGAGCGAACGCCGCCCCCAGGATTGGGCCCGCGCATACCTGAACTCGGTGCTGACGCGCGATCTGGGGGACATCGCCGACATTGAGAAGCTGACGGAGTTGCCCAAGTTCGTTCGCCTGCTCGCCGAGCACTCGGGACAGTTCGTCAACTACTCCCAGTTCGGCGCTGCCATTGGCGTCAGCCACAAGACCAGCCAACGGTACATCTGCCTGCTGGAACAAATCTTCCTCATAACAACGTTGTAGGCCTGGTTCACCACCGCCCTTAAAAGGATTGTCAAAACGCCCAAGCTCCACTTCTTGGACTCGGAACTCCTCGCCTCGGCCAAAGGCCTTACGATCGATCGCTTACGCGCCGCCCCCTCAGCCTTCGGACCGCTGCTGGAGACGTTTGTCTTTTCCGAAATCGTCAAGCTCACGACGGGGTCAGACCTCCGATTGACGCCCTACCATTTCCATGACCAGCAGATGCGCAAGGTCGACATCGTGCTGGAGCGTGACGGCGATATGATCGCCGGTATTGAGATCAAGGCCTCGGCTACCGTTAAGGCGAGTGATTTTTCAGGCCTTAGGAGCCTGTCTCAGGCATGCGGCGACCGCTTCGCGAGCGGCATTGTCCTATATGATGGGCAGATATAATACCATTCGGCGAAAGCCTGTTTGCAGCGCCCGTATCGCTCATTTGGCACTATTCACCTGCGGTAGATGAACGATGAGCTTGTCGCCGAAGCGATGGGCTCCAGTACCGCTGAATACGAGGTCGCAAATGCCTTTCGCCCGCATATTCACCAGCACATGGCGAAGCTTGGGCATGCGTGACGATAGATCTGCGGCATGACGACAGTGGCAGGAGCGCTCGGACGATGCTGGCCCTTTAAGTTTTAACGACATCCCATCCAGACCGGGACGATCGGAGTAGAGAGGGGAAGGAGGAAGAGGGCCGAGCAGATCGGCCCAACCCTTCAACCTTCGATTGATGCCTTGACGGGCATCTGCAGCAGGGAGGTAAATTCCCATGGAACGCCCTAGTCCCTTCATCAGCGAGCCCGGCTCAACTGACGTCGCCAATGCTCACCCTAGCAAGCCGGCGACCGAAAATGCGCTTATCGCCTATGTGCGAGCCCGCCCGGCTGTCAATGGCAATCACCTCCACCCTGACCATGAACAGGCCGTCGCCTCCTATTTCGACAACAGCGAAACTATCGACGCCATCGCGCGAGTCATGCCGCTGGCGCAGCTGGGCATCGACCAATGACCATCGTCGCACGCCGCCCCTCGCAGCAACTCATCGACATCGTCAGCACCCTGCGCGGCACCTGGCACGGAACCCGGGCGATGTGTCGCTGCCCTTGCCATAATGACCACACCCCCAGCCTGTCCCTCCGGCAAGGAGATCGCGGCATTCTCGTAACCTGTTTTGCAGGCTGCGATTCCATAGACGTGCTTCGCGAACTGGACCGCATTGCCATCACCCGCCACTACCAACCGCCGCCAGACAATGCCCGGACCGGAACAGCAAATATCGAACGGCTCTGGTCGCAAGCGCAGTCCGTGCCGGGTACGCTGGGTGAACGTTATCTGGCCTCGCGATTACTGCTCCCTGTTCCCGGTGACGTCCGCTTTCATCCGCGCTGCCCTCATGGTGCCAAACCCCACACCGTCTTCAAGCCCGCGTTGCTGGTCGCAGTGCGCGAGGGCCAGCGCCTTGTCGCCCTGCAGCGGATATTCCTCGATCCCGAGACGGGCCGCTACACCGCAAAGGCGACCATCGGTTCGCTCGGCCTGGGCGCATGGCGTGGGGGCGGTACCGGTCCCACCATCGGCCTTGCCGAAGGCTTCGAGACCGCTCGCGCGTGGAGCCGCATCAACAACCTTCCGTGCTGGGCAACGTTGGGCTCGCGCCGGTTCGGTCTGGTTACAATCCCCGACAGCGTTACCGAACTGATCCTGGCAGGCGACTACGACACCGCAGGGCGCCGTGCCGTCAACCGGGCTTCCCATCGCTATGCGAATGACAACCGCGTGATCCGCGTCGATTTCTCAAAGAGCTACAAGGATTGGGCCCAAGCGCTCGAGGCCCTCGAGATGCAGAAGAGATGCCATGGGCGCGGGACGGTGCCGGTGATGACAGGATCAGCCCCTCGCAGATCGTGAAGGAAGTAGCCCGTGTCAGTTTCTTCTCATGCCACCATCAGCACGCAGCAAAGTTCAATCTTCGTCTCGTTGGAATTGAGCCGATCTACTTGGCTCGTCATTTCACTGGCGCCCGGCAATGCTGCGCGGATGTCGCGCCGAACGGTTCCGGGTGGGGACATCTTTGGCCTGTTCGCAAGGATTTCGCAGTTCCACAAGAAGGTGTGGGAAGCGCACCGGTGTCGCCTACAGTTTGATCGTCATTCAGGAGGCGGGGCTCGATGGATTCGGGATTCATCGTTGTCTTGAGAAAGAAGGCATTGAAAGCCACGTCGTGGATGTGGCTTTCAATGCCGCCTCTCGGTGCAGTCGGCGGGCAGAGACCGACCGCCTTGATGGTGAGGCGCTGGTGCGCGCGCTGCTCGGCTACTAACGTGGCGAGCCACGGATATGTGCCATGGTGGGGGTGCCCCGGCGTCGAGGACGAAGACCACGGGCGGATCGGACGCGAACAACGGGTACTCGTTGGCGAACGTATCCAGCATGTAAATCACATCAAGGGATCGCTGTTCGCCCAAGGGATCGACCTTTACACCTTCGCGCTGGTCGTAATCAATCACATCCAGCGGGTCGCTTTCCGGGGCCTGATCGGCATCCAAAACTCTGTTGTCGTGCTCGACAGCTTCGATGAGCGCGTTCACGTTGCCCCAGCGACAGGGGGGGGGGAGCGTTGATCAATGACTTTCCAAATGATGTTTCGGTTCATCCCTCGATTCGCCGACATCCGCTATCTGCTTAATGGCGTCCTAAACCAGACAACCCCGCCGACGCAGAGGGAGGGGTGTGACAGGCGCCGGGATCGAACAGGCGAAATTGGCGTTCGGGTGGAGATGATGGCGACGAGGAGTATGATGGTGCAGATTTCTGACAATCAGCGCGACGCATTGGCCGATTGGCTGCTGTCGAACGACCTTCACGTTTCCGACGCTGACACCCCGGCCTTGCTCGATCTTGCGGAACACGGCGACGAGGCAGATCGGGCGTTCGCCTGTTCTCGCATCTTGGCACAGGCCGAAGCACGCCCGACGGTTCCGGCCTGGCTTCGCGGTGCCGCTGGCGACGAGAAATCCCCGACTGACTGACATTGCCCAGCAGTCTGCGCTCACGTATCGTCGATTCGCGCCCTTCGCCCCGGCGAAGAAACAAAACGGTCCCGGCCGCCGTTGCGTGGAAGGCCTACCCGACGGAGCTCGCATGGACTCGATCGAACACCTCCGCCATGCCACCGATGAAGACGCCAGCGCGGCTGTTGCTGATGCTGGTGTTTCCCTCCCGATTGAGCAAGTCGCGACCTTGGCTACAGTGCTTGCCGGAATGCTGGGCGGCCCCGTCACGGGCGACGACATCGAGCGGGCTCTGGAAGGTTCGTACGTGGCGCTTCCACTCGGCAGCCCCGCCGCGGTGCTTGGAGCGTTGCAGCGAACGGGCGCTTTTGAAACCATAGTCCTTCGGTTCGATCTACGACCAGCGGCCCCTTCCACGTGCGCAGAAGCGCTAAGGCTTCATCCGGCGTTTCATCGGTCCATCCTGACCAGTCCTTGCGCCGCAGGATGGTTGGTATTCGGTTGTGGATGTCGGACATTTGCTCGCAGCCCGGCACCATGACCATGGAATAGGCGTCACCCCACTCGTCGAGCGGTCGCCAGATCCCGGTGATGGCGGAGATTTTCTCTCGGGGTAGCGAGTGCCACGTGCGGGTGCTGTGCCGGTCCTTGCCTTCGGGCTCGCAACATTGCGTCATCGGGATCAGGCAGCGTCGCTCGCGGAAGCTGCCTCTCCAGATCAGGTAGATCGGCAGCTTGTCGTCGCGGGCGCTGTTGACCGGCGAGGGCTTGAGCGGCTTGCCGGCCGCCTTGCTGACGGCCGTGGGGCGGGAAGCCCCAGGACATGGCGCTCGGCTCGCCATCGACCGCGACGAGGCCGGGGTAGCGCTGCCAGATCTCTTCCGCATGGTTCGCGCGGGGGGTTTTACGCGTGCAGAAGAACATCGCGACCTCGGCGTCCTTTCTCCGCATGCGGTAAAGATTGCGCATGCATCGATGACGGCGACGCTGCCGACCTCGGCAATGCGGGGCAATGCCGCCGGATCGGCGGTAAGAACGAAGAGGTGTGAACCTATCTCCATCTTGGATTGGCGCGCCGCAATGCCATTCTCGCTCAATTGAGACGCGAGGAGTCGGTTATGCCTCACGCTTTTGAAATCACCTATTACGCGCCCCCGCAAACACCCAAAAAAGTGAACGGGCTGTTTTGGATCGTCGGCATCAATACCGGGCTTTGGGCGGTGATCGCCCTTGGAATATGGGCGTTATCGTGAACCGCAATAAGGCCCGGACCTCTTGCGAGAGCTGGGCCAGTTGATTGCAAGGGCTGTAAAGCCCTTCGGGCCGCATGTGCGGCGTGAACGGTTTCGCTGCACCGCATCATGACAATAGCGGTCACCCGCGCTTCTTGGCGGTTTCCTTCCATGCTTGCACCGGATAGTTCAGGTTCATCTCCCTGAAATCCCGCCAGGTGCAGGCAACGTAAGGTTTCTAGGTCAGGCCGCCCAGAAGCGGGTGACCTCGAAGCCTGTTGCTGCCCGTGGCATCATCAGGACGTCTAGCACCAGGCGGATCTCCGGCCCCGGCTTGATTGGGGCGTGCTCGGCACGGTGCCGCGCATATTCTACGATGTCGAGGGTAAGGCGGTTCAGACGTCCAACGAAGGAAGGGTGAGGGGGCCATCACCCATGCCGGTCACGCTGCGCCGGCGAGCATTGTACGTCACCCCTGCCGCAGGCCTTGCACTTCAGCCGCGTCCTGACCGCGGGCATGCCGGTACCATGATGTGGGAAGACCTTGCGCAACGGCAGGTCGCGCAGCTCGGGCGCGGCGACACCATCCTGATGCTCTGGGCCTGCTGGCAGTCGCTGCGCCAGTCGATGAAGCTCATGAACGATCGGGCCCGTCTCAGCAATCTCAACACACTGTCAATTTGGCCAGCTTGGACGGATGGCGGGCGGCAAGATCGTTGCTTTTGACCCACGACAGCACCCGCTGAGAGAACCCTAATTCTGATGTAGAGGCTGCGCACGAGAAGGAATCGGCACATGAGGAAGAGCCGTTTTTACCGAGGCGCAAATCGTCGGGATGATCAAGGAGCAGGAGTCCGGGCTGCCGACGGTCAAGATTAGCTTTGCCGCGGCCGACTTTACAACGGCAGCTTCCGGGAAGCGCCCTCAGGAGCCGGAACGGCAACAATGGGGCGTAACCGGAATCGCCGATCTCGGTTACGCTTCCCAACCAACTAACCGAAAGCCCGCTAGTTCGCTATGAACCGCAATCTTTGCGGTCTTGATCCTCTCAACCTAACGTAAGGATGTCGGGAAACCTCAGCACGAGTTGGCGGTTCTGGAAAGCCACCCGTGACGGCGGTTTTCAGCTACCGGGGCATATGATGTGGATTATGGATAAAGGCCTCGTGACACCTCTTGGCGGGAAGCGGCCAGTCCTCCGCTTTTTCGTGGTGGGGGCCATAATCTTTCTGATCGTCGCAGGCGGGATTGCGGCGGTCGCTACGGGCTTTTTCGAACAGCCGAGCCCGTATCGGGAGGAAGGCAACTAGGCATCTTGAGGCTTACGAGGAAAGCGTTTGCGCTGCCGCGATAGGCCGGGCCTGCGGAACAAAAATTTCACAAGCTTCTGCCGGATTTCAAATCCTGTGTGCACGAATGCAACGTCGTGCGAGATTAATCTATGTTATGCAAGTCGATGATTTGACCGACAGAAATCGGAGATTGTCGGATGGACGTATCGGTTGCTCGCCGCAAGGCAACGGAAGAAGATGTGGAGCGCGCCATCGATCACGGAGCCTTCCAAGTTCCTGCGATGCCGGCGGCGGATTTGCTCGCCTTCTTTCGAGCGATGATCGACATAGTTGTGGTTGATCATGCGGGAGAGCGCGAATGACCCGGCGCTATTGGGGCGTCGCTGCCGTCGCCTCGATCCTTATCGGTTTGCCGGTCGCGTTTCTCAGCCTTGACCGGGCGTTGAGCTCCCTCGCTTTCGTGGCTCTGATCGCTCCTTAGCCAGGATTTTCCAGCGGTTGAGATAGATCGAAACATCCCGCGTCTGAAAGTAAAGGTTCATGCCGTGGGTGCCGGGCGGTTACGTCAAGCGGGTCCAAAAGCGCTCTATTTGCCAGTCCACTGCGATGAGGCTGGTCGAGAGCTAGGCAAGCGCCAGCCGCAGGGCTGGATGGGCTCCTGCTCCGCCTCGCGCCCGGCGATATCGATAAAGTCAATCGCGAAGGGGTTCATCCGGGCCGGGGGGCTGGGCTTAACCGTCGCGATCGTGATCCCCGCGCGCCGCTGCCAGGAATGTGTGCGCATAGTTCCGGAACACGAACTGCCAGTGCGGCCCAGCATAGTCCTATTTCTTGGTCCACTGCGTCGCCGGGTCTCACGTCTCGCACGATGCCCACATGCGGGCGGCCACCTCGTCGAGCGGGGATTCCTCGCCATTCGAAGTGCAAAACCGGCGTGGCATCAGCGTCGCTCTGACGGGCTGCACTGCACGTCGCGGCTACCGCAGGCTTGCACTTCAGCCCCGCCTGGTGCCCACAGCGGCACTCGACCGCGGTGTCAAAGCCCCATTGCGAGTACTCGAAGACTGTCTCGAACCGTTTCGTTCCCATAACCGTCCCGTAACGGATTGCAGAACAAATGAGGAACATATAGCATTGCGTCATTCCACCAAGGAGTGATTCTGCGATGCCTGCACTATCGAAGATGGATGGTCCGCTTGACCTCGGAGGCTATGAGACCAGTTCGAAATCCTTGCCTTTCGGGCGCTGGATACTGGAACAGAGCGAGCGAGGCGGCTTCATTGGCCAACTCGCCTCGATCGCCAGATCGGATCGTGGGTTCCCGAAAGACGGCACCCCCGATGCGGTCCGCAAGCGCCTGGGAGACACCGGCGCGGATCCAGAAATGTTCGAAGCGGTCGACGACGCCGAGATGGATTGGGTATCGTGGTGACCAGCCCGATAGCCGACGATGTCTTAATCGCGCTGGCCCAGCACCGCTTCGACCAAGCCGATAGGGCCGACGCCACGCATGAGGACTGCCGCCAGCTGCGCGACATTTTTCCCGCCGTTCTGCAGCGCCTGAGGGAGAAGGCGGAGATCACGCGCGATCTTGTCTGCATCGAGGACAACGACCGGTCTGATGCGGCGAGGATCGCACGGTTGGCCAACACCGAGCCGAAACAGGACGATCAACTGCAGCTATCCCTTACGCATTTTTGAGCCTCCGCCGATCGGGGCATGAACCACGTAAACCAGGCGGATCCCCCAGACGTTCCTATCCTGAGGAACAGTCATGGTTGACGTGAAAACCTGGGCCCGGCGCACGTTCCGCAAGCTAGCGCCGGGCCACTTTATCAGCATCGAGACCACCAAGGTTTGGATACTACCTGGGCGGAGAATATTTTCAGATCGCAGCAACCGTTCTTGCCGGTCTGCCTTTATCACATACCCTCATCCTGGTTGACCTAACCCGCAACTGGAGATTCCCTGGGGCCTGGTCGCGGGATGTATCTTCTACACCGGCCAGGCCTCATTTTTCCGTCACCTTGATGAAGGGTGACGATGCACGAATTGGGAACGGGAGGATTGCTTGATAACTGGACGTCCGATTATGGAGCGCGCTTTCGAGATCGCTCGAGAAGGCAGCTGCAAGAACCTGCAAAGCCTGGCTATCGCACTTGCGAAAGAGGGCTTCACCAATGTGGATTCTCATTTGGAAGGACCGTCTCTGCGAAAACAGCTGGGGGCGCTGATGCGAGCCTCCTAAATCAAATGGGCGGGGCTGCCAGTCCTCACCCGCCTATCCGAGAGTCGGCCCTCTTGAACGTGGAAACGCTCCGATCCATCTGGCTGGCGTAAGTCCGAAACATGTGAGCCGAAGAGACGATGACGACCGAGACGTTTGCCGCCCCTGAGACCCGCGCCTTCGAGGCCGATGTTTCCAAGCTCCTGCACATGATGGTCCATTCGGTCTATTCGGACCGGGACGTGTTCCTGCGCGAACTTATCTCCAACGCTGCCGATGCCTGCGAGAAGCTGCGCTATGAAGCGATCTCCCGGCCCGAGCTGCTTGGCGACGACGCCCAGCCGCGCATCACCGTGACGCTGGACAAGGAGGCCGGAACCCTCACCGTCACGGACAATGGCATCGGGATGTCCGCGATCGACATGGCCGAGACCCTGGGCACCATTGCCCGGTCGGGGACGAAGGCGTTCATGGACAGGCTCGCCGCCGACAAGAACGGCGAGGGACAGCAGCTCATTGGCCAGTTCGGCGTGGGCTTCTACTCGGCCTTCATGGTCGCGGGCAAAGTCGAGGTCGTTTCCCGCCACGCGGGTGAGGACGAGGCGGCGAGCTGGGCATCCGATGGTTCGGGCACTTACACCATAGCTCCGGTCGATCCCGCTGCCGCTCCCTTGCGGGGAACGAGGGTAACTCTGACCTTGCTCGACGAAGCGAAAAGCTATGCCGAGCTCTACACCATCGAACGGATCGTCAAGGCTCAGTCGGGCCATGTCCCGGTGCCGATATTCATGGAGGAAACCGGGAGCGAGGAAGAAGCTCGGCAGCTTGCCGACGGCGCGGCGCTGTGGGCCAGGTCGAAATCGGACATCAGCGAGGATGAGTATGCCGACTTCTATCGCAGCGTGGCGGGGCAGTTCGACAAACCGGCGATGACGCTGCACTACCGGGCCGAAGGGCGGCACGAGTATTCGGTGCTGACCTTCATCCCGGAGAGCAAGCCCTTCGACCTCTTCGACCCCGACCGCAATGGCCGCATCAAGCTCTATGTGCGAAGGGTTTTCATCACCGATGAAGCGGAGATCCTCCCGCGCTATCTGCGATTTGTGCGCGGCCTCGTCGATTCCGCGGACCTCCCGCTTAACATGTCGCGCGAGATGATCCAGGAAAGCCCCGTGCTGACGGCCATCCAGAAAGGCGTGAGCAATCGCATCCTCTCGGAACTCGACAAGCTCTCCCAGAGTGACGCCGATCGCTACGCAGCGATCTGGGACAATTTCGGGGCAGTGCTCAAGGAAGGGCTTTACGAAGATTACGAGCGACGCGCTCAGTTGCTTGGGCTCGCCCGGTTCAAGACCACGGCATCGAACGGCGAGTGGCGCTCGCTCAAGGATTATGTAGCGGGGCTGAAGGAAAATCAGACTGCGATCTTCTATGCCACCGGCGATGACCTCGATCGGATCGCGACGTCTCCCCAGCTCGAAGGGTTCAAGGCACGGGGCATCGAGGTTCTGCTGCTGCCCGACCAGGTCGACAATTTCTGGACGACGATGGGCGTCGATTATGAAGGCAAACCTTTCAAGTCGGTGACTCAGGGCGCCAGCGACCTCAGCCTGATCCCTTTAGCAGAGGAGAGCGCAGACACATCGAACCCGGCAGAAGATGTCAGCGGATTCATCGCCTTTGCCAAACAGGTGCTGGCGGATCAGGTCTCCGACGTCCGTATCTCCGACCGTTTGACCACCAGCGCCGTGTGCATCGTGGCGCCGGACAACGCCATGGATCTTCAGCTTGAGAAGATGCTGGCCGCCGCCGGCCGTGCGCCCGAACGCGAAAAGCCGGTGCTGGAAGTGAATGCGCGCCATGGGCTGATCGCCAGGTTGGACCAGTCGACGGCGAGCGAGGATGAGCGGCGGGACATCGCATTCCTGTTGTTCGACGAGGCGCGTATCGCTGAGGGAGAAGCTCCCGCGGACCCCCGTGCCTTCGCGCAGCGGCTCGAACGCCTGATAGCCAAGACGCTGGGCTAATGCAGGACAGGGGGGAGCCGACGGGCCACCCTCGTCTTTCGCGGCTCCCAGGACGTTGCATGTTGTCCATCATCCCGACGATGTCGTCCCGGCGATAGGCCAAGGCACCTTCGGCCGCGACATGCGGATCGTGCGCCGGGCGCGCAGATGCCTCAGCAGTTCCTTCTTCAGAACCCCACGCGCCTGCATATACAGGCTTCTGTAGATGGTCTCGTGCGACACCTGTTTATGCGGCTCCTCGGGAAAGCTGCGCCTGAGCCACCCCGCAATCTGTTCCGGTGACCATTTGCGGCGCAACTTGACTGTTACTGCCTGTGCCGGCGATGGCGAGCAAGCCAGCTTGCAGGGCTTGGGCCGCAAGGCGCGGTCCCATGCCGCCTGATCGGATATGGTCGCCCGATACCGCGCAACGCCGCCATTACGCCTGACTTCGCGACTGATTGTCGAGGGCGAGCGGCCCAGTCGCCGTGCTATCGCACGCAAGGGTTCGCAGACGCTCAGGCCAAGCGATATCTCCTCGCGCTCGGCAAGGCTCAGCGCACGACTGCCGCGCTTGCAAGCGGCAGGCCGGATGCCGCCTGTCGGCGAAATCACCGAAAGTACCGACGATTACTCTCGATCAAACCTTCGTCCGATCGAACTCATCGACTCCCCGCGCTGCCAGCGATCCCATATCTCTGCTCGCTGACTGGCCGTGTAATAGATCCGACGACGCTGCTTCATTGCGACACTCCATCTTCCGCAAAAAATTAAAGTGTTGCCTCCACCCGTTGAACCCACCTCCGCGATGCCCTCATGGTGCGAAGCCCAACACCGTGTTCAAGCCCGCCGTGCTTGTCGCCGTGCGCGAAGGCCAGCGGCTCGTTGCCCTGCAGCGGATCTTCCTAGATCCCGAAACCGCGCGCTACACCGGCAAGGCCACCATCGGTTCGCTCGGCATGTGCGCATGGCGCGGGGGCGGTATCGGTCCCACGATCGGGCTTGCCGAAGGGTTCGAGACGGCGCGGGCTTGGAGCCTGCTCCATAAGCTTCCGTGCTGGGCAACGCTTGGGTCGCGACGTTTCGGCCTGGCGACGATTCCCGACAGCGTGACTGAACTGATCCTGGCGGGCGACTGCGACATAGCGGGGCGCCGGGCCGTGAACCGGGCATCACATCGCTACGCCAGCGACAACCGCGTGATCCGCGTCGATTTCCCCAAGGGCTACAAAGATTGGGCACAGGCGCTCGAAGCCCTCGAGACGCAGAAGAGAGATACCATGGGCGCGGGACGGTGCCAGCGATGATAAGATCGGCGCACGCAGATCGTGAAGGAGGTAGCTCGTGTCAGTTTCATCTCATGCCACCATCAGCACGCAGCTGAATGCAATCTTCGTTTCTTTGGAATTGAGCCGATCTACTTGGCTCGTCACTTCACTGGCGCCCGGTAATGGTGAGCGGATGTCCCGTCATACGGTACCGGGGGGTGACATCGTAGCTCTTCTCGCAAGATTTTGTCAGCTGGAGACGAAGGTGCGCGAGCGCACCGGTATCTCCTATAGTTTG
Organism: Novosphingobium sp. HR1a; assembly: GCF_015594425.1. Classification (NCBI taxonomy): domain Bacteria; kingdom Pseudomonadati; phylum Pseudomonadota; class Alphaproteobacteria; order Sphingomonadales; family Sphingomonadaceae; genus Novosphingobium; species Novosphingobium sp. HR1a. The sequence goes on along the minus strand of NZ_JABXWS010000110.1, from coordinate 57,247 downwards.
GTCGTGATTCAGGAGGCGGGTCTCGACGGTTTCTGGATTCACCGTTGTCTTGTGAATGAAGGCATTGAAAGCCACGTCGTGGATGCGGCTTCGATTGCCACCTCTCGGCGCAGTCGGCGGGCCAAGACCGATCGCCTTGATGGCGAGGCGCTGGTGCGCGCGCTGCTCGCCTACAAACGTGGCGAGCCGCGGGTATGTGCCATGGTGGCGGTGCCTAGTGTCGAGGACGAAGACCGTCGGCGGATCGGGCGCGAACGACGGGTACTCGTTGGCGAGCGCATCCAGCATGTCAATCGCATCAAGGGATTGCTGTTTGCCCAAGGGATCACTGGATACGAGCCAGTGAAGGCGAATCGGCGGGCGCTTCTTGAGGAACTGCGAACCGGCGATGGCCGGCCTCTCCCGAACCACATCAGTCGCCAGATCGAACGTGAACTCGATCGCCTGGAGATGGTGATAGCTCAGATCGACGAGGTCAACAAAGTCCGGGACGCCATGTTGCCTACGGTTGAGGCCGTGGGGACGGCAAACGCGCCAGGGCTCCTGCTTCAGCTACGGGGTATCGGCCATGAGTTCGCCGGCACTTTGTACAGTGAAGGCTTTTACCGCCACTTTGCCAACCGACGGCAGGTTGCAGCGTATGCAGGTTTAGCACCATCGCCATGGAGGAGCGGTACTATCGACCGCGAGCAAGGAGTATCGAAGGCGGGCAACAAGCGTCTTCGAACGACGATGATTCAGGTCGCGTGGCTCTGGCTTCGCCATCAACCAGGCTCCGAATTATCTCAGTGGTTCAATCAGCGCGTTTAGGACGGCGGCGGACGCATTCGCCGGGTCATGATCGTAGCAATGGCACGAAAGCTGCTTATCGCGCTGTGGCAATTTTCCACGGCCGGCGTCGTGCCCAAAGGCGCCATCTTAAAGGCAGCCTGATCGAATTAGTTCGAATATCCAGCGAGGCATCGACCTCGCGGGATCCAGGTAGACGAACCGCCCCCTCCTCTGGCTTCATATGCCGCTCGTAGAGATTGGTCTCGTCACCTGAGCCAGACCCGGCGAAAGCGGGATTATGGTGCAGCCGCGTGGGAGCGGCGACCGGATGTGAGGTTGTAGCGGACCGGCTGACGGTACGCGTGAAATGGCTCAGACTTGGGGATCCGAACTTGGAGGTCGTCACGATGTAAAAACGCGCGAAGGATTTTCGGTGCCATGGTCCTGCTACGCCCGACGGCGAACTGTTCGGGGCGATCGTCTGCGGGGTCCGCTAAGCACCGGAAGGTGAAAAAACGGCCTGACCGGACACGCCCCAAAGCGGACATGCCGATGATCTCAGGCGAGCCGACTTTACTCAGCGTCCCGCATTCGCACTAAAGTCGCCAACGTATGACGGTTTTCCATACACCATTAACTGCTCTGCCGTCTTTTTCCAGTGCGGGAAAAAATCGCGCCACGGCGACGAGGCGGGAACATGCGCCTTCATCTAAATCTTTATTATTAGACGATTCGACAACACTACAGCCTACGGGGTAACCGTACTTATCAACACTTACGGCGACAGATACATCTCCTTGTATATTAGCTGCGCGCGCTCTGGCGGGATAATTGTTCACCGAAAACCATTCTTTCCCGGATCCGCGGGGAAGAGGTACGTCTCGACTAACGTTCGCCGTACTGCCATTTGCATTTTTCGGTGAAGCTGTTAGCAACTGGTTGCCAACTTTTTCCAAGCAAATCGTGGTCTGGCTCCAACGATCCGCCTTGGGAACGGCAATCTCAACCTGTACTTGATTACTGACCAGACAAAGTGTGCGATTATCCTCTAGCGCTCTCGTAAAGGCCGGTAGAGCAGATTGCTCTAATGCAACTGACATAAGGCGCTCGACGGGCCAATTAGGCTTGTGCGGGTCCATCGAACTACCCCAGCGAACTTGAACTGGTATTCCCGGAGAGTTTGACGGTTGGAGTTTCCCCCTTTCATCCCCTCGAGATAATGGTGCTCCGACAGGCATGGGAATCTTGAAAAGAATTAAGGTCGGACCTCGGAACTGTCGAAGGTAGGCTGGCTCTAAGGTCGGTTCTTTAAAGTCAGACTTTGCGATCACGCAGCCATGCGTGCGTTGATATATATCCCATGTTTCGACAGGCTTGGTTTGAGCGGGCTGCGCCTCCAATGCTACCGCCCATGAGCAGGCTACCACAAAAGTGAAGGCACCAACCCGCCCCCAGCAGTCAACAAACTTCAGCATACGGTTCACTGGCTCCCAAGATGTCGTCGCAGTAACGCTATGAGAGCTTCAGAAAAGTAAATATTGCGCGCTTAGTGGGATGCACATCGCGTCCGGTTACCACCCCTCTCGGTCATCAGGCAGCGCAAACCCGGTCGCCGAAACCGGAATAACCGCCTTGCAGGATTTTAATCGGCAAACCGATCCAGCGGAAAGCGTCCTGTTGCGGACCTTAGACGTTTCTGCGATTCATCGCGTATGAGGGTCAACATAGTACTCGGAATGGCACTCAGCTGCGCCTTCCTTAACGGGTTTACGGACGAAGCTGTCGCGTCAGACGCTGAGAGCGAGCATTTTTCATTCACGCCATCAAGTGATGTAATTAATTCTCTCTATAGCGCTTATCTATCGGAGCACTCTTGTCGCCCATCCGTAAGTTGCACGCGGCCTTTCGCAACCCGTGTCAGCGAAATTGACTGCTCCCCCGCCGGAAATCGTAATGTGCGTTGCACGTTTTTATTCTCAAGCGAAGACTATATGCGGGGAAAAGGCGTTACGAGCATCGCGACAGAAGTTAGCCTAGAAGAGTGTACTGGTATGTTTCGGTGGACTGGAAAACGATGGCGCATGACAGCCGCGCTTGATGATTGCCCCTCTCGCTTGAACGGTTTCAGAACAAGATAACGACGGTTTGCCAGCCAACGGAAACCGTCAGGTCATTTGCTTGTCAGCGGCGCAGCCCAAATTCGACATTGGATATCTCCCCACTGCACCGGTCGATGCGGATAGCAAGTTGGCTATCTCGGTCCCCATTCCGGGAATTCCAGCGGAATACTTCCCAAGACCATTTCTTTTCTCGTACGGAGATTTCCGGAAACCTTGCACTATCGGCGTGGGGATTGGTAGCTGGCTCCACAGCAAGAAAGATAGCTTCCGCAGCCGAGTAAGTGCTCACCAGAGGGCGGTCCGGCCTGCCGTGGGTCGATTGGCAGTTGTAGGTGATGGCCATCGGTGTCGTGGCTGTGCTGAGCGCTGGAAAGGCTGCCAAAGTGAAGGCAGCAATCGACATGATGATGTTCTTCCGGACGCGCATTGTATCTGCTTACGCTATCATTCTCAGCCTTTGCAATGACGGCAATCCATCGGTTTTCGTCATTCCGGGCCGTGAGCGCCGCGCTCCAAAACGGCGTTTCCGGTGCCGCCGCTACCAAAGTACGAAAACCGGCTTCCGTTCACCACCCTTTTTGAGACGGCGGCATGCCAGGTGCGGCCGCCGCTAATGAACGACGTCAGGTTCGTCCCAACCAGCCGTTGACCGCAAATTGCCCATGTGAGGGGAGGGGGAAGGGAAGAGGTGTCCGTGAATTGGCCGGACGATGAGAAGAAGGTGTTGTTCCCATGATCCAGACCGTCAAGCTGGCTAAGCTGGTCCTCTCCGACATCAATGTGCGTACCCGCGGCGAAGACCTGATCGAACAGTTCGCCGCCGACATTTTCGCGCGCGGCATCCTGCAGAACCTGGTCGTGACTTCCGTGAAGAAGCCGCGCGGCTCCTATGGCGTCATTGCCGGCAGCCGCCGCTTTCGTGCCCTCACGCTGCTCGCCGAGCGCGGCGACATCAGCGCGGCCGAATACGACGTGCCCGTGCTGATCCTGAGCGGCGGCAACGACGAGCTTTCCGAAGCCTCGCTCGCTGAAAACTTTCATCACCTCAATATGTCGCCCGCCGACGAATGCCGCGCCTTCCAGTACTGCCTCGGGCAGGGCGGCGACATCGACGCGGTCGCCAAGCGTTTCGGCATCACCCGCCGTTTCGTCGAAGGGCGGCTGCGGCTCGCGAACCTTGCCGAGCCGATCTTCGACGCCCTGAAGTCGGGCGAGATGACCCTCGACATGGCCAAGGCATATGCCTCCACCGAGAGCCATGAGCGCCAGCTGATGGTCTGGAAGAGCTACGGCGCCAACAGCTACTACACCAGCGCCGACACCATCCGCCGCGTCATCGCCAACGACTCCATGAAGTCGAGCGATCCGATCGCGCGCCTCGTCGGCGAGGAAGCCTATGTTGCGGCGGGCGGCGTCGTCGATCGCGACCTGTTCAGCGACAACGGCGATCGCTGGACCAACCCCGAGATCGCCCAGACGCTCGCGGCCGCCAAGATGGAAGCCGAAGCCAAGCGGATCGGGGAAGAACGCGGCCTGGCCTGGATTCGTCCCGTCGCCTCGGCCTCGACCTGGGAAGTCGCGAACGGCCTGTTCCGCGTCAGCCTGCCGAACCTTCCGCTGAGCGAAGCACAGCTGACCCGCATCGAAGAAATCGAAGCACGCCTCAGCATCGTGAGCCTCGAAATGGAGAACGAGGAACTCGAGGAAGAAGCCTGGCAGGCCCTCGATGCCGAACACGATGCTCTCAGCGACGAACTGCGCGATGCCGGTCGACAGGAAAAGATCCTTCCTCCCGAACTCGCCCCGCGTGTCGGCCTGTTCCTGACGCTCTCGCAGGACGGCAGCATGGAACTCGACGACACCTATTTCAGCGAGACGCCGCTCAGCGTCACCATGGTCGAGCCCGACGAAGACGACGAGGACGCGCCCGAAACCGGGGAAGACGGTATCGAGGGCGAAACTTCCGGCGATGCTGCGCCGCGCGTGCCGACCTTCCGCATCGAGGAAGGCGAGACCGCCACCGTCACCGGAGGCACCAAGGATGTGTCTCCCGACGAGGCCGCACCGGGCGGCAAGGCGCTTAGCCAGGTTCTCCTCGACCAGCTTGCGGTGCAGCGCCGCGACGTTCTGGGCGCTTCCATGATCGCCAATCCGGCGCTCGCGCTCGACTACATGCTGTTCGCAATGGTCGATAAGGTCGACATCATGCGCGAGAGCTGCGGCACCAGCATCCATGCTCCGCATCCCGAAGATCCGGTTCGCTTCGACGCCTATCCGCAGTCGGTCGCGCACGACTATCTGGCCGAAGTGCGCGAGGGCCTCGACGCCTCCTGGACCGAACACAAGAGCATGATCGAACGCTTCGACGCCTTCCGTGCGCTCGGCGATGAGTCCAAGACCGCGTGGCTGGCCTGGACGGTCGCCAAGTCCTTCAAGTCGAAGGAAACCTACAGCCATCGCCAGAACGCCCTTCAGAACCACCTTGCAGGGCTCCTCGAGGTCGATGTTGCCAAGTGGTGGCGCCCGACCTCGGCAAACTTCTTCGACCGCGTATCGAAGGGCGCGCTGCTCTCGCTCCTCGACGAGGTTGGCGGCCCTGCTCTCTCGAGCCGCCATGCAAGCCAGAAGAAGGGCGAAATCTCGACGTCCTGCGAGAAGCTGTTCGCCGGCGACGCGGTGATCGAGGCCGACGTTAAGGAGAAGGCGCTCGCCTGGGTGCCCGCAGCGATGCGCTTCACCCCCGCCGAGACGACGATCGATCAGGACGATGACGACACGCCCGAAGAAGCCGGCGAACGTGGCTCCGACGGCGAAGCCGAGGACGATCTGGCCAGCCTGATCGACGCAGCCCTTGCCGGGCCCGACGACGGGGATGACGGCGAGGGCGTTTCGATCGACGATGCGGGCCAGGCCGAAGGCGACGACGATCAGCAGGTCGATGACGGTTCGCCCGCTGTCTACGGCGACGACGATGACGTCAGTCAGTGGGCGGAAGCGGCGGAATAACGCCGCTCAGAAGGTTCCACCGCCGACGTCTCCCCCCAGAGACGCCGACGGTGGAGCCATTTTTGCTATCGGGAGCAGCGCCTCATGTCCACTAAACCACGCAATTCACGTGACATCGCGCGCGAAGTCACCAACGCCATCGTCTCCCGGCTCGAGGCCGGAACCACCCCATGGACCCGGTCCTGGTCGCTGACCGGGGAGGGCGGCCGTCCTCTGCGCCACGAAGGCACCCCGTACAACGGGATAAACTGCCTTTGGCTCTGGACGATCGCCGACGCGCGTGGATACCGCAGCCGCTACTGGATGACCGCCCGCCAGGCCGAAGAACTCGGTGCGCGTGTTCGCCGCAAGGCCGATCCTTCCATGTCGATCTATGCCTCCAGCTTCCGCAAGGCCGGACAGCCGGGGTTGATGGGCGAGGCCACCGGCCAGCTGATCCGTTTCCTGCGCCACTACATCGTCTACAACGCGGACGAGATCGAGGGCTTGCCCGACTACTACTACGCCCGCGACGTTCCCCCGACACCGACCCTGCTTTCGCAGCGCCAGGACGCGATCGATGCCTTCTTCGCGGCAATTCCTGCGCGGGTACGCCATGGCGGCGACGAAGCCTATTACAGCCCGCTGGGCGACTACATCCAGCTACCCCGTCCCGGCAGCTTCAAGTCGGGTGACGCTTACGCCTCTACCCGAGGGCATGAAAGCGCACATTGGAGCGGGAGCAAGGACCGGCTCAACCGGACGTTCGGCAAGCGTTTCGGTGACGATGCTTACTGCGTCGAAGAACTTTGTGCCGAACTTACAGCAAGTTATATTTGCGCCGAACTCGGCCTGCCGACCGAATTGCACGACAGCCATGCCAGCTACCTCGCGCATTGGGTCAGGGTGCTCCGCGCCGACCACAGCGCCATCTTCACTGCTTCGGCCAAGGCCGAACAAGCCTTCAACTATCTGCGCGCCTTCAGCCTTGCCCAGGCGACTGCGCCTGCCGGCGATGCCCTGAACGCAGCGGCATGACTTCAATCAGCAGGAGACATCACCATGGGCTGGCTCTTCATGAACAGGCACCACATGGGCGGGCACGATACCCCCAAGTCCTACCTCGACGCCCAATTCACCTTCACCAATGCGCCAAACAACAGCCGTGCAGGCGATGAGGGGTGTAGCCTTAATTGTGGCAGGCACGGTAGTGGCCGAAGTTGGCGACTTCCAGCGGTTTGATAATCCGCGCTAACGAACGAAGATTGCGGCAAGATCAACGCGAATAGTGGTCGACGCCTCGAAACGCCGTTTCGCGATTTGCATTGTAGGTCTCTTGGTGGTTATTGCCGACTTCATCGTGGCAGGGTGTCGGTCGATATTCACATCCCCATAGGATCTCAACCCCACATTGAGGTGATACAGGCTCGCTTCGCGGTCTCACCAAGAAATGCGCGCCGCGCCCGCGGAAAACCAAATAACCCTACGTCAACGCCGTCTTCCGTCGGCGCTTACGATCGAATCCGCAATCTACCACGGAAATTACACTACGAGCGCGGAAGTTAGCCGCCGCCCAGTGACACCTTTGTCTGGCGCGGCCTACCTCGACTGGCCGACGACCCGTTCCGCGTGGGGCTGGAATGAGTAATCGCAACCTCTTCCAGATGCGTGCCATAAAGACCAGCAGAGAGAACAATGAAAAAATTGGTTCTAACAATTCTCTCCCGTACAACGTCCACCATCACTCGACCACCGGGCCGTTACTACGCCATTTTTTCGTCCTTTTCGAATAATATTGCAACCGCACCGCATGCAAGTTCCAATATACGCCGCACCGTCCCAAGTCACCTGTCGGCGGTTCGGAGCATGCCGATCCATTATGCATTTAAGCGCGTCCAAAACCATCCTGAAACTTCCCCCGCACAAGCCCCCCGGCTCGCTAAAGACGCGCGGTAGCGCGTCCTGATGACTACGAACGCTGCGCTGAAGCGCTGGCTTGGTCCATGAATCCGAGCACCGTCGTCGGCGTCGGCTCCATGTGCCAGCGCGATATTCATGGCCCTGAGGGTTTGGTCGCGGTTGTCGCCCACCGACAAGGTGCTGCCCGATCCCGGCCCGCGCCTCCACCTTTTCGGCGTCAAGGGAGCGGCCATCCCTTACCTGCAGCCGTATGCCCATCGCGTGGCCTCGCTCGATTCCCAGGCATGCGGCACAGAAGCGCGGCGCGATGCCCGGCGTCGGCAGGTACCGAAAACCGACACTCTTGCAGCCGACCACATAGAACGCCGGAACAACGCCCGATGGACCTGCACCTTCACAGATGCCGTCCGATCCATGGGAAGCCGTAATACAGCAAGCAGAGGCCGAGATCCACGCGCTTATCGAAAGCGGCAACCTCGCCCCCGACAAAGTGACCGCTGGATGGATCGAAATATCGGCGGGCCACCTCTACCGCAAACACTCCAAGTTGCCTGAAACCCTGAGCCGCGAAAGGTAGCGGCGGCATTATGACTTCCGCCTCGTAGCGAACGTAACTGACTTGCTACGTCCTGAGATTTATGAACTGGGATTGCATCCGACACCGGGCCGCGCGGATCAGCCTTCGATTTTGCCTGGAGCGCACGCCCCGTTCTCAGGGCTGCGGGGCTCCCAACACCACTCCCGGAGGTTCGTCCGCTCCCAAATTGGCCGTTTGCTCAGCTGAATGCGCATCCGTAGGGGCCGTTTCTACCTCGCGCACCTCGAGTGCCACTTGATTTGCCGACCGGGCGGCAGCCTCGGGCCCACCATTATCCAGCGCCTGCGGTTCGGCATTGTAGCTGGCCGACATTGTCCCGGGCGGCTCATCGACGGAAAAGTCGGCGTAATCATAGCGATCCGGCGACAGCGCATAGTCGTTGTAGGAGCGATCGTTATCGCTTTTCGCAAAGTCGTCCGGCACTGACGCGGAATTGAAAAGCCAGGTCGGCGTCACATTGTCAGCGAGGGCGTAGCTATCGGTCTCCTGCGAACCGACATCGCTAGCGACATCGCCCTTCCAGCCATAGCGGTCGCGCCAAGTGTCCTCGACTCCGGTGATTTGTGTGGGGACGGTGGTCGCGGCAATCAATCCGAGTGAGGTCGCGCCAGCGACGCCGATTATCAGGGCGCCTGCCATGAAAGAGGTCACTCTCATTTCTCATTTCCCGTCGACGCAGTTGCGTAGGGGAAACGTGGCGAAACGCCTGAGCGTTCCTAATTCTTGTCAGTTTCCACGGAAGTGCAATTTTGGTGGATGACACCCAGGTGGACTACAGCGATGGTTCCCATCTCCGCTGGCTCGTCAGCTTCAACTGCCGTGAAGTGGAAAATGATGAACCGTCGGTTGCGGCCCTGGATCGGGGCTTGGGTCTGGAAGGCGGTGTTGGTCATGTTGGCCGGATTCACGCCTGACAGCGTTCACTTCAGCCTCGATAACTCCATCATTTACGCTCATGTCTCGGCCGCTGGCGGAAAGAGGGTCTCATCAGCGATCTCTTAGCCGTTCGCGGGCGTCGGGTTTTCCAGCAAGCATTCCGGTCTGGTTGATGCGCGCGGTTGGAACGCGGGTCGCATCGATGCATTTGGGATGCGTTGGGAGATCAGCATGGCATACAGCGATAAAATGACGGCGCTTGCCCGGCTCGGTTTCGCTGCTCGCGGGCTTGTCTACATCTTGATTGGATGGCTTGCGTTTAACGCGGCGCGGACGGGGGCAGAACCTAGTGACAACCAAGGGGCGCTCGGCAGCCTCAGCGAAAAGCCATTGGGCCATGTCATACTGGCGATTTGCGCGGTCGGCTTCGCAGGCTATGCCTTCTGGAGAATTGCTGAAGGAGTTCTCGATCCGGAAGGACGAGGCAATACCTTGAAAGGCAAAATGGAGCGCATCTCCTATCTGATCAGCGGGGCTGCTCACGTCTCGCTCTGCCTCGTGGCGGCAAGACTGGCTCTACAGCAGACATCCGCAAGACACGGTAGCCCGGGGGATGAGGCCGCACAAAACTGGTCTGGTTGGTTGCTCGACTTGCCGGGCGGCCTGGCTCTGCTGGTCGGAGTGGGTATCGTATTATTCATTGTGGCCGCCGCGCAGGCGCACAAAGCATATGAAGCAAGCTTTGATGAACTGAACAGCGATGTGCCAGCCCCGGCTTATGTGCGCTGGATCGGCAGGTTGGGATACGGCTCTCGGGCAGTTGTTTTTGCTGTGATCGGTTGGCTTTTGATAGCCGCTGCCATTCACCACGACCCCGCCCGAGCGGGTGGTTTAGGCGACGCATTGACAGAACTGCGCGCGCAACCGGAAGGCGTGGCGGTTCTATCGATAATTGGAGCTGGGCTGGCGTTGTTCGGCGTCTTCAGTCTCGTGGAAGCCCGTTTCCGGCACATTACGGTTCCGCACGTACAGAGTCCGATGCAGCTTTGACTATTCGCACGAGCGTCCACCAAGGTCTGACGGCTTCGGAACATGCCGGTTACGGCGATGACTGAAGGCGAAGTTGGTTCCCATGCGGGCGGAACGCAGCAGCCGCTGCGCGTTCTTGGACTGAATATGGCGCAGTGGGTATTGAGAATGCCTCTCAATTGGAACTGAGACAGAGGATACCAGTTGAACGTATAATCGCGTACAGGAGAGGTATAATGGTAGAAGTTCACCGGGATATTCACGGCACTCGAGTTGTCGAGAAGCGTAGTAATGCTGGTCGCACAATTGCGATTATCGCGCTAATCGTCGTCGCGGTAGTGGGCCTCCTGTTCGCAACAGGCTTCTGGAAAGCGGACGTTTCTGGCGGTGACATGCCCGAGGTCAGCGTAAAAGGGGGAGACCTCCCGAAGGTTGACGTCGATTCGAAGGAGGTCGTCGTAGGAACAAAGAAGGCGGAGGTCGACGTCCCTACCGTAGGCGTGAAGGACAACGGCGAAAATTAAGTTTCCGTTATGCCTTGGTCGGGCCCTTGGCAGCGCTGAGGGCCCGTTATGAGGTGTCGATTTGCTGTCCCCGCCTACGTGTGAAACGACAATTTGATATGCAATCAGATCGCCTTGCAAGTCCGGTCTCGCGTCCCAGACCAGGAGTTTGATCCGGTCCGCCCTGCGCGCTCGGAAGAAACAGCATCCCTGAGAAGGGATCGAGCCTGAGTTCGCGCTCGACTAGCGAGGCAAGGCCCACCATTCCGTTCCTGAAGTCTGCGGGCTGCGTTGCGACCAGTACCTTCAGGGGGCCGGGCGGGATAATCACGCGCTCACCCGCGCGGCCAACAACACCCGCTCGATGTGATCCGCGCTCACGTCGGGCGGGATGCGGATCAACAGCCCGCTTGCCTCGACGACGATCTGTCCGCTGACTGGTGGCACTGCCGCGCTGGACAGCTCCTCGACCTTCCCACGCTCGACCATTGCCAGCGCAAAGGTCATCGGCTCCGCGCGCTCCCGCAATCCGACTCGCCAGGTGTACAACTGCTGAGGAAACAGCCCGTGGCGGCGCGCCATTGCCGACACATTGGCGCCCGGCTCAGGGCTTTCCGCGATGATCTGCGCCCGCGCCTCGGGCGTCCATTGTCGCTTGCCCTGCGCGCTTTCGATCACGTCAAGCCGCTGCACCTGACCCCGGTCGTTCATTTCGAAACATGTTTCGAAATCAGTTTCATCACTCACTGGTAACCTCGCCGTTCATTACGGCGAAATTACCAACCTCGGAGCAATTGAAAATGTGGGGGATCTTTACCGCTTGCCTTGATAGTGGCCGACCGTGGGGTCGGGCGAAATGGGGGGCGAGTAGGATTTGGGTCGCGCGTCTTGAAGGTGATGGTCGATCAATTGGCAGGGCAGCTGGAAGACGATGACAACCTTCCGGGCCTTCGCGTGATTCTCACAGCGCCCCTTAAGAGTTTCGGATTGACAATCGTGCCATGAAAGCCTGTTGCTGCGCGTGACGGCCGGTCGAGATCGATGGATGAACCGTAGCCTTTGGCCTCCGACGGTCGACACGAACGTCTGGCGGCCTGCAATGGATATTTTCCGCCTTCCGGCTGTCCATGTTGCCATTCCAAGCCACCAGTCAATCATATGGAACCGCGCGTATCCACTCGACCTCTTGGGCTAATGAATTTTCGAGAGGTGACCGCTAATCTGTTGAAAAGCATTCTTCAGATGCTCCTCGCTCGCCGATAGAGTCATTCCCGAAATCATCGAATGCGCCCGTACTGCGACGTTTAGCCGGGAATGGGTAACGCGATCTCTCATCGTATCTGGCTGTTTTATTGCCGCCCAAGGTCTCGATATCGCCACGATCACACTCGCCTTTCTAAAAGCGTGCATCATCCCCATGCCGGAAAATTAGCAAACCAGTATGGTATAAAGTTTGGCAGGGACGATTAAGGGCTTCCCCCAAGAGCCGCCGGAGCCCTTCGGAGCAGCAAGAAAAATAAGGGCAAGAATCGCCCTTCGGCCGGCCATGAAAAGTTCCACATATTTTGTAATTGTGCACTGCTAAAATGGCGTGATGAACGAAATTTAACCATGATTGGTGTGCAATCCTCTCAATTATGTCCCCTTGATGGGACGAAAATGGCACCGCTGCGCGTCCCACCTTCTCTTTGAAGGGCGCATCGGGACCGAGCCCGACTACGCGCAGTTAATCGAGCACCAGGGCCGCAACTACGCTTGCCATGCCACCATGGCGCTGATCTCAAATGCAGGACAAGCGCCAACATCGAGGCACTCGAAGCCGGGCAGCAAATGCCCACCCCATGACGGAACAGCAGCAATCTCAGTGGGGAATGTCTTTGCGGGTTTGTGCCAGAGCTGCGCCCAACATCGCTTGCCAGACTCTCGTCGATACCTCGCTTGGGTTATCTTCGGCCGAACAAGAGCAAAGTGTTGTTGCCCCTGCGTCGATCATCACTGGAGTAGGGTCCAGTATAGCTTCCATGACGGCCCTGACGTTCTCACGCAGCTCCTCCTGAAGGCAGAAGTCCAGGTATTCAAAATCATCGTGGCCGCTTTCGGATCGCGTCAAAGCTCGCGCCGCACGTTCTATGAGCATAGCTTGCCTCCCTCCCCACCACAGGAAAATTACCGGATTGCAGAAATGGGTACAAGTGAACTCTTTGCATTCGATCCCGAGGGGTAAGGCGCCTGGAACGGTCCACTTGACGCATGATAGGCCCAAGATTCGCCGCCCCAGAGAGGAGGGGAAAGGAAAGAACGAGCGCGGGAATGCGCTCGGTCTAACCCGGAGCCCTACCATGACCTACGACGTCCCGTTCCGTCACATGCAGGCGATCGCCCCCAGCAGCCTGACCACCATCACCGCCACGCTCCATGCCCTTAACCGCGCAATGGAAGATTGCCGCATGGCTGGCGTTGATCCCGACCACGACCCGGCGATCGCGCTGCTCGCGCGCCACTTCGCGACTGTCACCGCCGACCGCGGCGATGATGACATTCTGCGCTTCGCCTGCAGCCGCCCCGTCACCGAACTCGAACGCTTCCCCGCGCTTCTCACCCTCGCAGTTCGTGGCATCGCCCATGACCGGGTTGCCAAGGAGCGCTTCCCCGCCGACGGGCGCAAGGCCATGAAGGCGCTGGCGCTGGAAATCGGCCTCTCCCCTGACAGCTTCACCATCAGCTCCACGCCCAGCGATCCTGCGATTGCAGGATATGTCGCGCTGTCGAGCGATGACATTTCGATCATGCTCAGCGTGGGCCCGCCCCATGAAGGCAACGAGGTGCAATACTTCGCCAAGCGCGGTCCCGCATCCGGTCAGAAACTGCGCTTTGCCCCCATGCGCGATTTCGTCCGGCGTACCCGCTTTGCCGCCCGCATCCGTCGCGATCTGCGCCTCGATGCCATCGTGGGGTCGCCCGCGCCCTTCGAGACAACGGCGCCGATCAGCGCGAAGCCATCGCCGCTTAGGGAGACATCCCATGCTCCCCACACAACAGGTTGCCGATCAGGTTCGCACCGACGTCGCACGGATCGAATGCTTCGTGCAGCGCCGGGAGACCTTCCTTGATACACTGGACTAAATAATGCTCACTTGTGAACAGGTCCATTAAGCTGCCATGCTGGGCTTCATGCTGGAAGATGACCTTGCCGAAGCCCCCCAGCGGGTTTCCATGGTTGAAAGCCTCGCCGCGATGGGGCTTCCTCTTGTCCCCACCTTCATCCGCTACAATCCGTTCCCGCGCCCTTGGCACGCGGAATGGCTGGCATTGGTGAACTGACCGGAGATCCATCATCATGAGCCGATACAGTTTCCCCGGGCAGGGCGTCGCGAGCAGCGTCGCCATCGGATACGACCGGCCCCTGTCGACATTTTTCGTGCAGGTCATGCAGCCACATCCCCGCATCGAGGGCGAGGAGGCAACCTACATCTGGAAGGGCAGCGCCCCCGGAGAGTTGCCAACCGCTGCAGACGCAATCGCGGTTGCGGCTGACTATGCCGATCTGCCCAAGGATCTTGGCGCGAAGCTGGAAACCGATCGCCTGAAGACTCTCGGCACCTTCGACGGTCCCGCCCAGCTGGCCGCCAAGCCCTTCATCCAGTCATCACCGCCGCCGATCCACACCGAGGCCGAAGCCCGCGAAGCCGGCTATACGCGCGCGGTGGTCGCAGGCAGCACGCATCACACGCTAGAATTGCTGATCGAACCCAGTGCCGACCTCGATTCCATCTTCCTCGCCTTCGACCGCAGTGAGAACGAAATGCTCCATATCCATGGCTGGAGCTTCACGATCGAGCCGGAGTGACGTGGCAGCAATCTTGTGATAGTTTGAATACACGTATTCATCCGGAGACAATGCCATGGCGACGTCAGTACGTCTCGCACCCGAAGTAGAGCAGCGCCTCGATCATCTCGCGAGCGCCACCGGGCGCACCAAGGCATATTACCTGCGCGAAATCATCGAGCGCGGCCTTGAGGACATGGAAGACATCTACCTCTCGGACAAGGTGCTCGAGGACATTCGTGCTGGCCGCGAAACCGCAAGTTCCCTGGACGATGTGGAGAAGCGCCTTGGCCTGGCGGATTGAACTGTCATCCAGCGCCGAAAAGTCCCTTTCCAAACTCGATTGCCAGACTGCAAAGCGGATCATTACGTTCCCGCGCGAGCGGGTTGCAGCCGGTGAAGATCCCCGCGCGTCAGGAAAGCCACTGTCCGGGCCCTTGGCAGGTCGCTGGCGCTACCGCGTTGGCGACTACCGGATTGTCTGCGAGATCGAGGATGGCAGGCTTGTCGTGCTTGTGCTGACCGTTGGCCACCGAAGTGGCATTTACCGCTGCCCCCCTAAGGACATCCATAACCCATAGAGAGAAGGGGGAAGGGGACGGGCGATCCATGGAGGATCGACGGAGGTTCCCTTGTCCTACACCATCAACATTGGCGCAGCGCCCGCGAACGCCCATTGCGCCCAGCTTAGCCAGACCTCAGATTTCGAGCGGGTCAATCGCTTCGAGATCGACGCCTACCGCATCGGCATCATCGCGATCCACGGAAGACGGGCTTCGCTCCTGGATCGAGGCTGCGATTGCGTGCCCCTCGAATATGACGGAAATGTCGCCACCATTCCGAGGCCCGAACTCGACGAGGTGACGATCGGCGCGCTGCTGACGACACGCCCCGGCGCCAACGGCCACTTCGCGACCCCCGTGTTCGAGACCATCCACACCAACCTTTCGACCGCATTTCCCAAACTCGCCGAGGCCGCCCGCGCGCGCCTTGCCGGCGATGTGGGCGTTTGCGGGAGGGTGCGAAATCCTACGCTGAGGATTTGGCCAGAGATATTCGCCGATGAGGCTGACATGCTCCCCGTCCAGCGGTGAAACGTGCGTTAGGAGTTTGCGCGGAACGCGGACGCCCGACTTCCGGTCATGTCGCCATCGGAGACGTCGGCTTTCCAGAAGCCGGTGGCGAACAGTAATGGAACCAACGCCACCACGATTAGACCCCCTGATCGCTAGCGTGCGCCCCATATTATCGCGTTTCTCGACAACGACCCAGTTTCAGTGAGCGTCTTCACGGACTTCTGCCGTAGCGCCTCTCCTGGATAGTCGCTGCAATCAGCGCGCGCAATAAGATGCGGTAGATAAAAAATCCCCAATGATGATAGGGTACCTTTTTCCGAGCAATTTATTTTTTGCAGTGCACAAATATCAGATGTGTGACATTTGTCACGTGCGATCCGAAGGGCGATTCTAGCCCTTTTTAACTTTTGCCTCGAGAGTCGATCTTGGCTCTTGGGGCATTTTTTTATCCTTTAGGCCCCGAGCTAACACGTTGCAGTAGCCATAAACTATAGGCCCGGCATCCTCGCAAGCCCTTACTATAGAGCCGAGATGGTTCGTTTCAATCCTGCCCCTCGATGAAGGCGGCGGTGTACATGCATAACGTACTGGGGATCGATAGCAGCACCGCCAGGGCTAAAAATGGCAGTGCCAGAAAGAATCGAACATTCGGGGTCATGGTGTCCTCCGTCGCAATTCGAAACATTAAACACGCAGAACTATTGTTGGTGCCCGGATACCATGGCTTATCAGACCTTGCGCTCCGGAAGTAATAGCCGAAGCGCCTGCCCCGACGCTGCTCAATGTGCAATATGGGCGTGGTCTAAAGTCGGACACACCGGATGTGCATCTGGCGGCGCAGCGTTGCGCCGAGCCGCCATCAATTCAAGCGATGCCGGCGCCACCAGAAACGCCATACACTTCACCGGTTATGTAACTGCCTTCCTGGGATGCGAGCAGTACATAGACCGGCGCAATTTCAACCGGCTGTCCGGGGCGACCAAACTGACTTTGCTCGCCAAATCTGGCGACCTTCTCCTGGGGCTGTCCACCGCTTGGCTGGAGAACGGTCCAGAACGGGCCGGGAGCCACGACATTGGCTCGGATGCCTTTCTGGATGAGTTGCTTTGCGAGAGCCTTTGTATAGGCAACGATGCCTGCCTTGGTCGTGGCATAGTCCAAGAGGATATCGGAAGGCTCGTAAGCCTGCACCGAAGCCGTGGTTATGACCGACGAGCCGGCGGGGAGATGCGGCACCGCCGCCTGCGTAATCCAGTGCAGCGCATAGAGGTTGGTCTTAAGGGTCTTGTCAAAATCCTCTGAGCTGACCTCCTCGACGCTCTCGCGAAATTGCTGGCGGCCCGCGTTGATGACCAGGATGTCCAGGCCCCCAAGCTCGCTCACCGCGTTTTCGACAAGCTGCTTGCTCCAGGGCTCCTCAGCAATGTCGCCTGGCAATGCCACGGCTTTGCGTCCTTCTGCTTCGATGAGGGCAATGACTTCTCGCGCGTCCTTCTCCTCGTCGGGCAGGTATGCAATGGCGACATCCGCGCCTTCGCGGGCGTAGGCGATCGCCGCAGCTCGCCCGATACCGGAATCTCCGCCCGTGATGAGAGCTTTTCTCCCCTTGAGCTTGCCTGCACCAACATAGCTTTCCTCGCCATGGTCGGGCTTGGGGTCCATCTCCGCGGCTACACCCGGCGCTGTTTGCGGCTGCTCCGGGAAGGGAGGCTGCGGATATTGTGTGCGCGGATCTTGCATTGCAAGGCGGTCGGTCATGAGCGCTCCTGTCCTTTGGATTTCGCCCGCCTTTCACAGGCGGGAAGGCAAGAATCAAAGAGCTTGTGGCCCCTCCGGTTCCATTGCCGAGGCAATTCATACGCGCACATGCGTCACGCCATTCCGTATTGAAAACCGTTCGCCGATATCACCGATGAGGTCGGTGCGTTTCCATAATCAAGGCGTTCCCGCTTGAACAAACGCCTTCGCAGGCGCAATATGGCAAAGCGTTTCAGGCATCCTCTTCCAGACTTCAGGCCGTCTTCGCTGGCCTTTTCTTTTGCCTTGCTCGGTGAGATTAAAGATCCGGGAGCAATTGATCTGCCCGCCCCCACAGCGCGAGATTTTTCGAGGATGCCCGCTTCAGCATTTCGGCACCATCGCCGATATGCCAGCGTGACGGCTTATCCAGATTGCGCAGTTCGTCCCAGGTTACCGGGACCGCAATCGGGGCGTGTTCGCGGTTGCGCGCGCTATAGGGCATGACGGCGGTCGCGCCGCGCTGGTTTCGCAGATAGTCGATGAAGATCCGTCCTGTCCGTTTGGCCTTTGAAAGGGCGGCGGTGAAACGGGCTGGCTCCGACTGCTCCAGCGCCATGGCAAAGCGGTGGGCAAAGTCTTTCACCACTGGCCACTCCGCCGATGGCGTGAGCGGCGCAATTACGTGAACGCCTTTCCCGCCGGTCACCATCGGGAACGTCGTAAGGCTCATTTCGGCCAAAAGATCACGCACATGGAAGGCGGCCGACACGACATCCTTGAAACCAAGGCCCTCATCAGGATCGAGGTCGAAAACAAGCCTGTCCGCTTTCTCGATGTCCTCGATCCGCGCGCCCCAGCCATGGAATTCGATGGTGCCCATCTGTACGCAGGTAAGCAGGCCAGTGGGCGTATCAACGAACAGATAGGCTTCCTGATGCCCATCCTTCTCGCGGATGCCCACCTGTTTTACTGCATCGCCAAAGCTGCCGGCATCGTGCTTCTGGAAAAAGCACTTCTTCGCCCGGCCTTGCGGACACCTAACGAGGCTGATCGGGCGGCTCCCCGCCCATGGCAGCATGATCGGCGCGACCGTTTCGTAATAATCCGCCAGCTGTCCCTTGGTAAGCTTGCCTTCGGGAAAGATCACCCGGTCGCGGTTGCTGATCTTCACCGTGGTGGCGGGCGCAGCGGTGGCCACGTCTACCGCTACCTCCTTCTCGATCACCACCGCTTCCGGCTTCTTGTCCTCGCGAAGCCCCAGATAGCTGGGGTGACGCAAGACACCTTCAACGGTGAACTCCAGATATGCGATTTCCGCGACAAGCTTCGGCTCGATCCAGCGCGCCCCGCGCAAGGCGGCACGCGGCGCCTCGACAGTTGGCTGCTTTCGCGCGAGCGGGGCCATGATTTTCAATAGCCGCTCGATCTCGTCGCCGGTGAAGCCGGTGCCGACCTTCCCGGCATAGCGAAGCTGTCCATCCTCGTTGACGCCGAGGAGTAGGGAGCGGAATCCGCGTTGCTTGTCCGAGGGCGTCCAGCCAACAATCACGAATTCCTGCCGGCGTATGCACTTGGTCTTCACCCAGCTGCCGCTGCGCGAGCCGCTGTACCGCGCATCGACACGCTTCGAAATCACCCCCTCTAATCCAGCATCGCAGAAGCTGGTCAGCAGTTTCTCTCCATTGCCGATGATATGGTCTGAATAGCGAAGGCGGCCCTTTTGCCCGGTCAGGAGCGCGGCGAGTTTTTCCTTGCGGTCGATCAGCGGCAAACCAGTCAGATCCTCGCCGTTCAGCTCCAGCAGATCGAAGGCAAAATAGTCGATCGCGCCAGGATTATCCTTGAGCGCGGCCTGCAGCGCCTGGAAGCTGGTGCGACCATCGGCCAGCGTCACCACCGCTTCTCCGTCGATCAGCGCGCTATCGACGTTGAGCAGGGTTGCCTCGGCGATCAGACCCGCAAAGCGATCCGACCAGTCGAGCCCCGATCGGGTATAGGCGCGACCTTCGCCGCCGCCGACGGCGATGAGGGTTCGGTAGCCGTCATATTTAAGCTCGTGCAGCCAGCGGTCGCCTGACGGCACGTGATCGACGAGAGCTGCAAGCTGGACTGGTTGGAAGGGGGCCAGCTTGCCCTTCTTTTTGTGTCGGCTCGTCGCGGCGGCACCCCTCGATGGCTTTTTCGCCGTCGTTCTGGCGTTGGCTCTTCGTTTCGCGATCGGTTTGCCCTCGGCAATCTCTTCCATCGTGCGGCCACTGTCCACACTCGTGAGATGCAGCCCGATAAGATCATCCGACCCACCCGCGAACTCATCCTCGATCTTGCGCAGAATCCAGTTTTCGCCCTTTTCGCGTCCGCGCGGTTTGAGACGAAACATGATCCACTCGCCCTGCATTCGACGTCCCTGCAAAGTGAAATGGAGGTGGCCCTCGGCTAACGTCTTGTTCGGATCCTTTCCCGGGACCGGTTCCCAGGTGCCGTTGTCCCACAGCATCACGGTGCCGCCGCCATATTCCCCTTTCGGGATCGTACCCTCAAAACGCGCATAGTCGAGGGGATGATCTTCCGTGCGGACTGCAAGGCGCTTGTCGTCAGGGTTGGGGCTTGGTCCCCGTGTCACCGCCCAGCTGATCAGCGTACCGTCCAGTTCGAGGCGGAAATCATAGTGAAGGCGGCTCGCGGCATGCTTTTGGACGACAAATCCGTTGCCCGCGGCCGGCGTGGATGCTCCTGCTGGCTCAGCGGTTCGCGAGAAATCGCGCTTTTCGCGATACTTTGCGAGACGCTTTTCTGCCTCTGTCGATGCCGCCTTTGCTTTTGAAGCTCTTGCCATGTCCGTTCCGATCAAGACTTCTTGAATTCGCAGGACGGTGCGACCGTTCCCCTTACTCGCCCGTCTGGTTGTTGGGTGCCGCGACAGCCTTGGATTCAGGGGATTCGCGCTGGCGCAGGAATATCGAAAGGACGACCAAGACCGCGGTCGAAAGGAACTCGCTTTGCCAGTTCTGAAAAGACTCGAACCATAGCTGCGCGTCACCGAGATAAGCCAGGACAGATAGCGGTGCCTCGCCATACTCCAGCGCCTCTTCGGCCGCAGCGCGCGCACTGTGCAGCCAATGCATGACGAAAGAGGCAACAAACAGTAGCGCGAGCGCCAGGCCGAGGGATCGCGCGTACAGGGCGCGCCAGACTGGGCCTTTGCGCAAGATGGTCGGGGCGCCAGGCTGATAGGCCTGACGCTCCAGGTGTTCGTCGCGATCGGGATCGGCAGGGTCCTTGGATTCAGCCGAACCGCGCTGGATCAGCAAGGCGGTTAGGACCACATAGGCTGCCATTTGCAGAAACTCGCTCTCCCAGTTTTCGAAAACCGATGATAGAAATTGCGGACTGGCGGCATAGGCAAATAGAGACAGGCCGGGCTCCGCATGCCTTCGGGCATCCTCCAATGCGACATGCCATCCTGAAATCCATTGCCCGACGATGCAGAGCGCAAAGAGAGAAAGGAGCGCAATCGTCAGCCCGTTATCCTTCAGCCACCGCATCGACGCCTCCCAATCCTTATTATCGCCCATAGCAACGCGTGGGAAACAATCCGGTTCGGAGCAGGGCCAGTTTAGCGATCTAAGCTATGGAGCCATTCGTCGATCGTGAGGTCGGAAGTGGCTGACGTCTGCGCGCCCATGCTTTGTGCCATGATCTCCAAGGCCCACCGCCCGCGTTCTTCGCTTTCCGCAGCGACGGCATCCCGCGGCACCCAAAGGTCATATTCGCGCATATGGGCGTCCGCCGCCGTGAATAGGACGCATATGTCCGTGGCGATCCCGCTCAGGACCAGCTTGCTGACGCCAAGCTGGGGCAAAAGCACCGGCAGGTTTGTCGCATAGAAGCCGGAGAATTGCGGCTTTATGATGAAATAATCACTCGGCCCCGGCTTGAGCAGCTCAGTGACCGGATTTCGCTCTTCAAGCGCACGGGCGACAAGGCTGGAAGCTTCCGAGTGCCACTCGCCAAAATTGTCGTTCACGTAAATGACCGGCCAACCTCGCTCGCGGAATGCGGCTCGCAAGCGATGGACGCATTTCGCAGCGGCCCGGGCTGCGGGTTCGAGATCACCGGCCCCTTCGAAATCGAAGCAGTTGACCATGTCGAGAATGAGCAGGCCCGGGTTGCTTAATTCAGCAGGCTTGATCGAGCTATTGCGGTTTGTTTTGGCCATGAAGTTACAAGGATAATGCCCATCCGCGCTAAGCAGGCGGCCATATTATTCCTATCCTTTTGCGATCTTGGCGGCTTCTGCGTCCAGCTTTTCACGATTGTTTCCGTGACGATTGATGAGCTCCTGAACCTGATCGCGTGTCAGCCCATGCTTTTGCGCGAAATAGTCCACCTCATACTCCTCGTCGCCCGCGACCCTGCTGCGATCCGGTTCTCCGCGCTGGGATTTATCGTCTGCCATAGGACACCTCTCGCCTACCAATTGTAACGATAGCGCAACCCTTATCTACGGCTACGGGTTCCGATTGTTGGGTATTGATCGAGAAGCATCTCAACTGGATCCACATTCCCGCCTCTCCACCCGGCATCCGGTGATCATATCCGGTTCTTATCCATGCCTGCTACGTCCAAAGTCATCTACGAGCACCTGCCTGACGGCTGAGATTGGGATTGAAATAAAGGTGCGGCGGCTCAGCTCCTGCCACCGTTCGTTTGATCGCGGTATCGTTTTTCTGCTCTGCACTAATTTGCTGGTTCGACGCGGGCGGCCGCCATTTCGCATGCTGTCGGCAGGCGCAAGAGATCCAAAGCGTTCTCCTCCCAGCGCACGAGTCCAAGCCGTTCGAAGCCGGCAAGCCAGCCTTCCATCGGCCACCGATCCCAGCGCGCATGGAACATCCGTGCATTGCGCACAATGTCAGCAACGTGCTGCACGGGTGGCTCGTAGCTGTCATGATACTGATGACAGGCAATCGCCTGTCCGACAAATAGTAGCTTCAGTCCGGCAGCAGCAGCCCGGAAACCAAAATCGGTATCTTCGGCGCCGTAGCCGGTGAACCCCTCATCAAACCCGCCCAACGCCGCGAATGTCGATCGACGCAGCGCGAAGGCAAGCGACCAGAAGAGCCCAGCATTGGTTTCCTCTCGCACGCCTCGGGTGGGAAACGTCCGTACGGGATGAGCCCGGCCATGCTTCAGTAGGTAGGTTTCTTCCCAAGATCCGCGCGCATGATCGGGGCCAAGATAGCGAATATCCGCGCAGAGCAGGCTGTCATGCTCGGTGAGAGTCTTGGCCAGGAGGCCGACGCAATCACGCAGTGGAATGCAATCGACATCAAGGAACACCAGCATATCGTGATTGGCCAAGGCCGCCGCGCGGTTGCGGGCGGCGGCCAATGGAAGGCCGACTGTCTCGAACCGCTCGATGCGGACGGGGAAGCTTGTCGGTCCCACTGTGACCGGATCGTCACTCATATCGACGACAACCAGCTCGTCGGGTTCGCGATCGCTCCGGCGCAGGCCCTCGACGAGCTGCTCTAGATGCGCGCTCCGGTTACGGACAATGGTGAGGACCGAGATTCCCATCAACGTCGCTTCCACAAATCGAGACGATATGTGTCTCGCCGTTCGGCGAGCTCAACGTCAAAGTCCGCAGCAAGTTCGGACCATAAAGCTTCGACCGCCTCATCGCCGCTTTGCGGATAGTCGGTTTCGCCTGTGTAATGGACAAGGATGATCCGGCCGCCGGGAGAAACGTGATCGCGGAGCCATTCGCTTGCACGGTCGAGATCAACCAAACCCCAATAATAGGCCACTTCGGACAGCACCACGAGGTCGAAATCTTCGGTTTCAGGAGTTTCGCGGGGAAACGCCATTTGGGCCAGCGACACGCCAGGCCGATCGCCGACCCGTTCCCGAGCTTTTGCCAATGCCTTTGTGCTGATGTCGACGGCAAGCAGGCTGTCGCACATGGGAGCCAGATGCCCGGTCAGCACGCCATGGGCGCAGCCTATCTCCAGCGCGCGGGCATATCGTCGGTCGGCCAGAACATCATGCGTGTGAGCAAATTTGGCGGCTTCATAGTCGCTCGACGCAAGATTCCATGGATCATCGTCCGACCCGAAAATGTCATCAAAATATTGTGCGGTCAGGCTGGCGCCGGTCATCGGCAATCCTTTCTCAATGTCAGAACGTCTTGCGCGGCCATGCGCAACTTCTCCGGTGGAAGGCGGAAACCCTCGCCGATCACCGGCGAGAGCTGGCTACGATGGGCCAGAAGAGCATGACGCCGCTGCCCAACGGGCATGGCCGGCGTTGTGATATGTCCCGCACGGCGCGGCGTATCGCTCCAGACATGATAGGCGAACAGGGCGATCGGCCGCCTCGCCCTTCGCAAGGCCGCTTCGGCCAGCCTGTATGCCGCAACATGGTCGCAATGCGCCTCGCTCTTATCGGAGACGGCAATGGCATCGATCCGGTGCCAGCGCAGCAGCGCAGCAAGCCGATCGGCCCCCCGTGCGAAGGCTTTACTGTCGGTGGGATAGGGGTGAGCATCGCGCCATCCCATCCAGATCGTCGGAATCGCTCTGGCACCTAGCCTGCCAATCGCATTGCGGGCTTCCTTGCGCCGGGTCGCAGCAACGCGGGGCGTACCTTCGGGGTGGGAGCCAGTGCCATCGGTCAGGAAGACGATGCCCCCTAGCCGGTCATGAGCGGCGCAGTGTTTGATCAACGCACCCGCGCCGAGCGTTTCGTCGTCGGGATGGGGGGCGAGCACGAGCCAGCGCGCCTGCGCCCAAGGGCTTTGGGCCAAAGCCTCGGCTTTCACCACAGCCGGTCGCTTTCATCCCAGATGTCGTGATCGAGAAGCGTCCGGGCAGCCTCGTCCCGCGCATGATCGGGTCCGGCCTGGCGCAGGTACAGGGAAAGGTCGCGGATGATCTTGTCCGCGCGTTCACCGTCAAAGGCGCTGCGCGTGCCAAGGATGCGCGCAGCGGCCTCCATCACGGTGAACCCGGCATTTTCGACGACCCCGCGTGTCAGCCGCGCGACGGCAACGGCATCTGCATCATCCGAGGCGAAGCGCTGCGCTGCTGCCTCCACCCAGAAGCCTGCGGTTCGCACCGCTACGACGGCATCGGCAAACCGTGCCCGCTGCAGCGGATCTTCGCGGGCGCTATCGCGCATGGCCGACCGGATTTCCGAGACAAGCACCTCGATGCCGCCAAGCTGCGCCGCGCAGAAGCGCCAGGCGCCTGCGGTAAAGCGGGGATCCCGGTCATAGTCGCCCGGCTTACCCAGCAGCATGAGCGGCTCGACAGCCATGTCGTCGAGCGAATAGCGACCGCTCACGCTCGCACGCATTCCGCGAACACGCCAGCCCGACAGGTCCGTCCGTGCCTTTTCATTAGCGGGAACGATGACCAAGCGCCGGGCGGTGTCCTCGCAGGCCGCCGTGACGAGGGCATAATCGAGACCGCCGGCTCCGCTTGCGAACATCTTCTCGCCGATCAGCGACAGGGTCGCTTCGCCAGCGAGCCGGACACCGGGCGACGGCTCGGTCGCCCACACACCGAACCACGCACCGCGATCCAGCACTTGCGTGAGCCACTCAAGCTGGTCAGGCGATCCGTACCAGTCGAACAGCGACATCGCGTTGACATGGCCCTCATACAAGCGACCGATACTGAGATCGCCGCGCCCGACCTGACGAAAGGCCTTTGCCATCGCGCGTGCGCGGGCCGCCTCGTTTTCAAAAATGTCACCTCCACATAGTTGCGGTGCGAACCGACGGTGATGACCGCTATGGATCAGCGCTGCCAGGCTATCACTGGGAAAATGGGGTGCGGCGTCATAGCGGGCGCCAAGCATCGCAAGACGGTCGACGATATCGATCGGGTTAGAAGCTTGGTCGTGAGGGTCGGGGATCACGCGATATCACTCCTGTTTGAGACTGCCGGAGCACAAAGGCCATCGAGCCAACGCGCGACCCGTTCCGGCCCGCTTTCACCTTCAAGGCAAGCCGGCCATTGCTGGTTTTGCGCGATTGCCCGACTGAGAAGGCCAGACCATTCGTGAGGCTGGGGCCAGTCATGTCGCACGATTGCTCCGCCCACTGCCGCCAGCCTGTTGGCCTTCGATGCCTGCTCATCAAACGGGCGGGGTTCGGGCAGACAGATGAATGGGCGCCGCGCCGCCAGGACGGCGCTGACGACGCCATCGCCTGCAGCGCCAATGACGACCCTGGCTGCAGCAATCTGCGCTTCCGCATCATCGACCCACCCCCGCAATTCAAGATTGGGTGGCAAATCAGCGGGCACGGTGCAGGGACCGATGATGCGCCATTGCCATGCGGGCGCTGCTCGGGCTGCGGCTGCCCAGTGCTCGCCATTGGATACCCCGCCCCCGCGCCCAAGGGCGACCAGCACAACGTCATCATTCGCGCTGATATTCTGGTTGGCAGATTGGACGATGCCCGGCGCGTAGAGGGTCTTCTCGCGGACCCAGCCTGGGGTTTCATCATCGTCGAGCGCATCATGAAAAGGAGCGAGCAGAGCGGTAGCTGCGCGAAAGGCGTCCAGATGGGCCGCATCGAGCCGGCGCCCGCTCAACCGGACATACACCGTCGGCACCGATGCAAGCCGCGCCAGCATCGCCACCTCGGCCGAGACATCCACTACCATCAGGCGCGGACGTGACTTGGCGATCCAGCCTGACATTTGCGCCGTGCGCTGGCGGAGGCCTTCATGATCAAGCGGCGCATAGTGCAGGGAAGAAGGGCGATCGACATGATCGATGCCAGCGAAGCTGTCGTCGAGACGGTCGTCAGGCAAATCGAGGAAAGGCAGGTTTCCGGTTCTGCCGGCAAGCCCGCTACCCATGAGCATGACATTGTCTAGCGATTGACCGATTGCGATCGCGCGCTGGCGATGGCCATCGCCGTGATGATGGACATAATATCCGATCGGGCGGCTCATTGGACGGCTGCCATTTCGGCCTCCGCCGCGGGAAGCGGCATGTCGCAGGGCATGGGGGGAAGAGCACGCTCTGCTTCGAGCCAGGCCGCCATGCCTATCTTAGCCCTCGTTCGAAGTCGCCAGCGTGCGCGTTCCTCCCAATGGGAGAAAGCTGGGACCATAGGAATTTCACCGCTTACGGTGCAGTCGATCCACCGCTGCATGTCGGCCGCCATGCCGCCATTGGCACGCCCTGCAGTCCGGGAGGATGCACGGGTCCACACCGCATTCGGGTGGACGAGCTTGCCCCCCGCTTTGATCGCCGCTTCGACCAGGGCACGATCCTCGCCGGTCGGCAGAAGCGGAACGCCGCCCGCACGGCGATAAAGGTCGACGGACAGCGCGAGGCTGGCCCCCGTATGATCGCCGTGTCGGGGCGGCATATCCCACGCGACGGGATCGATCTTGTCCTCGATCGCGCGCACGGCCTCCCAATAGGCATCGAACCGGCGGCGCAGCCTGAAGATCGCCGGGGCCATGTCCGCTTCCAGTTCGTCCAGTTCGATGCGACCGCCAATGATCCGCTCCGGCGAAAAATGTGTCAGATTGGCATCGATCCAATCGGCGGGAGGCCGGCAATCCGCATCCGTTGAAAGCAATAGGCCGCCGGGCGCCAGAAGATCAGCGCCTATGTCCATCGCCGCGCGGCGGGCAGATCCGGCGTGGGCAAGTTCCGGCTCGAACACACGCTGAACGATGTGAAGCGCAAACCCGGCTTTGGAGTGAAGCGTAGCCTCAACGGCTTTCGCATGGGTGGCATCGCTACTGTTGTTGACGCATATCGCGACAGCGAACGTCTGAACGGTTTGCCGTGCCAGTGCTTCGATCAGGCGACCGATATGCTCCGCCTCGTTACGAGCGGGTATGCAGACGCAGACTGGAGCCCTCATGCGACGCTGGCAATGAGAGTTGCAGTCTGGGGCTCGTGGGCGACAACCGAAGCAAGCGCGAGCTGACGGTACACGGCTTCATACTCATCGACCATGCGCTGCGCGTCGCAATATCGCTCCGCATGAGCCCTGCAGGCGCTGCGGCTCAGCACTGAAGCGGCCAGTGCCGCCGATGCGAGCGATGCGACATCGTCCGGCTGCGCAAGAACGCCGCAATCTTCACTCAAGAGCGCAGGCACCCCGCCGCGCCGGAACGCGGCGACGGGGGTGCCGCAAGCCAGCGCCTCTGCCACGACCAGGCCATAGGGTTCTTCCCATCGCGGAGTGCAAAGCGCGGCGATAGCCCCTCCCACGAGGCGAGCGAGCTCGCGGTGGGACAGATGCCCGACATATTCGACCTTAGCGCCCAGATGCGGCGCGATCTTCTCATCGAAATAGCTTTGGTTCGAGACGGGGCCGGCGATACGCAGCGGCAATCCCGCAAGCCGCGCCGCATCGATTGCGTAGTCCAGTCCCTTTTCGGGGACGATCCGGCCATACCAGACCAGATACGGCGTTTCGCTTGCGACAGGCTGGTACGGGAAGTGTGTGAGATCGATGCCGTTTGGAATGACATGATCGGTCTTGGCCACGTGGCTCCACATGTCGGCCGTCGCCTGCGAAACGGCGACATAGGTCATCGGTCCGCGGTTGAGCCGAACTCCGCTTTCCAGCCAGCAAAAGGGCGGGGTGTGAAGTGTGGTCAGGACGGGGGTAGCAAGCGTCTCGGCCATGCTGACAGGGAGATAGTGCAGCGAATTGTTGTGGATCACGTCAAACGATCGCGACCGCAATTTGGTCATCAGCCCAAGATACGCATGATGTTCGCGGAAGAAGGCAACATCATTGGCTTCGGCAATGCCCGTTTCTAGGAGCGAGGTCTCATCGCAGATCGCTTCCACCCCCAGCGCGGGATCGGAGCGCGTCGAAGCAAAAAGCGTGACGTCGTGCCCGCGTTCGCGCAGTGACCGCGCGAGCATGTGGGTGTGCATCTCCAGCCCGCCTGCAAAAGGCTCACCTATGGCAAACTTCAAATGGGCTATGATGGCAATGCGCATTCAACGGGCTCCCAGCGATAATGGATATGTTTCACAATCGCCAAGCCGTTAACGCTTATATGAAAGGTTTATTTCCCGAAGCCGGCAGAGTTTTTCTGCAGCGAGTGCAGGTTAACTTCGATCAATATAGTGATTGCAGAATTGCGCCGCTAACAGGCGAAAATAAGATGACCACATAGAGGCATTTTACATGCGGGTAATAATCTTAGAGATAAATCTTGACTATAGGGACATTATAGTGCGGCTAAGGTCGTGATTAAATATCCTTATGTTTCTAAGGTATAATTTTCATCCCGCCCGCTTATTCGGGGCGCTACGAACAAACTCTTCCGATTTTGATTTTGAGGTGCCGACTTTTTCCCCCCTGATGCGTTGCGAGTGAACCATATCACGATCAGCGCGAAAGGGACCGACATGGCCAGTAAGAACGCAATCGAAAACGGCACGGGAAGTGGCGGGGAAACACATCAGCAAGCAAGTGACGATAATGTCCTGACCACCAACCAGGGCATCCGGATTTCCGACAACCAGAACCAGCTCAAGGCAGGCGCGCGCGGCCCTGTCTTGCTGGAAGATTTCGTACTGCGCGAAAAGATTTTCCATTTCGACCATGAACGCATTCCCGAACGCATCGTCCATGCCCGTGGCTCTGCGGCGCATGGCTATTTCGAGGCGACCGACGACATCTCGGACATCTGCAAGGCAGCCGTCTTTGCCAAGGGCACCAAGACTCCGGTCTTTACGCGCTTCTCGACGGTTGCGGGCGGCGCAGGTTCGGTCGATACTCCGCGCGACGTGCGGGGCTTTGCGGTCAAGTTCTACACGACCGAAGGCAATTGGGATCTGGTCGGCAACAACATCCCGGTGTTCTTCATCCAGGACGCGATCAAGTTTCCCGATTTGATCCATGCCGCCAAGATGGAGGCCCAGACCGGCTATCCCCAGGCGGCGACGGCCCACGACACCTTTTGGGACTTCATCAGCCTGATGCCCGAATCCACCCACATGATCATGTGGGCAATGAGTGATCGCACCCTGCCGGCCTCGTTCGCCACGATGGAAGGCTTTGGCATCCACACGTTCCAGATGGAAAACGAAGCGGGGGACGTGACCTTCGTGAAATTCCACTGGAAGCCCAAGGCCGGTCTCCAGTCGACGATCTGGGACGAGACGGTGAAGATCGCCGGCGCCGATCCTGATCATCAGCGCCGCGATCTGTTCGAGCGGATCGACCGGGGTGACTTCCCGGAATGGGAGCTGGGCATCCAGGCTTTCGACAAAGCGTTTGCCGACAGCCTCGATTTCGACGTACTCGATTCCACCAAGATCATTCCGGAAGAAATGCTGCCGGTTCGCGTGATCGGCCGCATGATCCTCGATCGCTATCCCGACAATTTCTTCGCGGAAACCGAGCAGGTCGCCTATTGCCCGGGCAACATCGTGCCTGGCATCGGCTTTTCGAACGATCCGTTGCTGCAGGGCCGGCTCTTCTCCTACCTCGATACCCAGAAGTCGCGGCTTGGCACGGCCAATTTCCATCAGCTTCCCGTGAACGCGCCCAAATGCCCGGTAATGAATTTCCAGCGCGACGGCCAATTTCAGATGGCGGTGCCAAATGGGCGCACGAACTACGAGCCCAATGGCCTGTCTGAAGGTGCCGAGACGCGGCCCGGAGATGAGCCCGGCCCGCGCGAATGCCCCGTTACTGGCTATCGCAGCATCGCCGCTGCAACCGGGCCGGACGAGGAAGGCGGCAAGCTTCGTATTCGCGCCGAGAGCTTTGCCGACCATTATAGCCAGGCGAGGCTGTTTTTCCGTTCCCTCGCCGAGCCGGAGCAGGCGCATCTGGCTTCAGCCCTGGTCTTCGAACTCAGTAAGGTCGGCTTGGCCCATGTGCGCACGCGAATGATGGCCAACCTTGTAAATGTCGATCCCAAGCTCGCCAAGCGCGTTGCGGACGGGCTCAATATGGACGTTCCCGAGGCTTCACCATCCGCAGCGCCGGTCAAGGACATGGAGCCTTCGCCGGCGCTGCGGATCATTGAGGGTCCGCGGGCGCCAAAGTCGATTGAGGGGCGCACCATCGCAATCCTCATTGCCGACGGCTCTGATGCGGGCGTTGTCGACGAGCTGACCAGCCAGATCGGTGATGCCGGGGGCCGCCCTGTAATCGTCGCACCCAAGATCGGCGGCGCGAAGATGTCCGATGGTTCGGTGCTGGAAGCCGATTTCCAGCTCGCTGGCGGTCCCTCTGTGCTGTTCGATGCTATTGCCGTCATTCTGTCGGAAGACGGCTGCACGCAGCTTCTTAAAGAAGCGGCTGCCGTTCAGTTCGTGATGGATGCTTTCGGGCATCTCAAGGCCATCGGCCATACGGCAGAGGCACAGCCATTGCTCGACAAGGCGGGCGTTGAACCCGACGACGGTATCACCGACCTAGGTGCGACCTTCATCAAGACTGCTGCGACCCGCATCTGGGCGCGCGAACCAAAGGTCCGCATGCTGGCATAGGCATCGATTGGGAACACGTCACTCCGGCACGTGTTTTACAGTCATTCCATTCGAAGGAGAGCATCATGAGCATTGAAGGCAAAGCCAAGGAAGCTGCCGGTTTCGTCAAGGAAGAGATGAACGAACACGGCGACACCCCCGAAGCAAAGAAGAAGGCCCAGGAAGGCCGCGATCTGCGCAACGAAGGTCGCGTCGAAGACGGCAAGGCGCCCAAGACGACCGAGCCGGGCACCGGCGCCAAGGAATAAGTCTCTATTGAGCTACAGGACGCCGCCCCTCACGGGGCGGCGTCTTTGTATCTGTCAAGGTGGATCAGATCGTCAGGGCATCTTCCAGCCCATCGGCATTCCCGGCCATTCCCGGAACTTCTTCCAACTGACGCAGCGCGGTGAACGCGCCGCGATCTTCACGGTAGCGCACGATCTCAAAACCATGGCCCTTGAGCCGGGGTATCGCATCGAGCTCGTCAGCGCTCGCCGTATTCACATTGATCTGCGTCATAGGTTGCCTTGCTCCTCTAGCGGCACATCGGCGTCGGGCGGGTAATAAAGGGCAGCGCATTCTTCCCGCAGGCACCCGCCTTCAATCACGATGTCATCGCGATAGGCATCAGCGATGAACGCCAATGTATCTACATGCTTGGCCTCGAAATACATTGCATGCACATCGTCACGCCCTGCGCCATAGACAACCCTGCCGACCTTCGACCAGATCGAGGCCATCGTACACATCCCGCATGGTTGAAGCGTCGAGTAAAGCGTTGCACCGCGCAGCTCCATTTCACCGGTGTCTTCGCATCCTCGCCTGATCGCCATCATCTCTGCGTGCGCCGTAGCGTCGGGCAGTTCCTTGGTCTGGTTGCGCTCGCCGGCAATGATCTTGCCATTCAGAACAATCACGCAGCCCAAGGGAGACGTAGAGGGATTGGATCCTTTGGACCGTGCAATCTCGATGGCCTTGCGCATCCACTTTTCATCTTCGGCCTGAGACACTCTCGTCCTCCTACTCGTAAGCGAATGCGAAAAGGAGCGCTACCTGCCCCGGAAAATGGGCGTCCGGCAACGCCAGGGCCCCTTGTGGCTTCAAAAAAACTAGTATCAACAGCACGCAGATCGGCGCAACCTCGACAGGCTGGACGCTAAGACCATTCTCAGGTTGGGTTTGAAAGACTCCGCGGTCACCACCGTCGCTCCTGTCCGGTTGAGGAACGCCTTCGGCGCGGAGAGGGTTTCGCGAGAGGAGTCGTGAAAGTGAGCATGGCGAACGAACGATCATCGCCTGCCAAGGCCGGGCATCATCCCGTCACGCCTGACGGACGCTATTTCGTCGTGCGCGGACGGCTTTGGCGCACCTCCGATCCATCACTCGACCCCAACGAGCGCGAGCAGATGGTTCGGCAACTGATGGCAGCCCGGCGCGCGGTCGCGAAGGCCAGAAGGGATGGGGATATGGCGGCCGAGGATGCGGCCCACGGCGCTGTCGATCAGGTGAAACGCGCGCTAGGCGAGCGCGGCCCGGTTTGGTGGAGCGACGGTGCCCCCGATCTCAACCGCCAGATGGCGCACACCGGTCCCTATGCCGACTGGTATGCCGGTCTGAAGGCTGACGATTAAGGCGATCGCGAAAGTCTAACCACGCGATTGCTTGCGGCGCGTTTCCCAGCCTTTCTTTGCGGCGGCTGACCGTTTCTCATGGCTTTGGGACGATCCGCTTTGGCGACCGCCCTTGCGTGACGCGCTGTGGTTCTCGGGCTTGCCTCGCCCCGATCCGGACTTGTTTCCGCCACCTGATTTCTTGTTCACCGTCGCCCACGCACGGCGTTCGGCTTCCTTCTTGCCGACACCGCGTTCCTCATAGCCTTCCTCGATATGTTCGGCCTTGCGCTTCTGCTTGTCCGTGAAGCTCGACTTGTCGCCCTGCGGCATTGCTACTCTCCTGAACACTAATCCCCGAATTTTGCGAGAACGAACAACCGGCAACTTTGCGCCCTCGCTTCGTCGCAGATGCCGCCACGGGAACCGGCGGTTCATGACGCCGTTCTTAAAAAGAACAATATGGGAACATGAGATTGCCATGACCGAACAGCTGCACAATCCCAAGCTCGACGAGCATCCCGGCTCGAACACCGAAAAGAATCCCGAAGACTGGGTGTCCGGCGACGACCCGATGACGGGGGCGCAAGGCTCCTATTTGACCACGCTGTGCGAGGAAGCAGGCCAAGCGCCGCCGCCTGCCGACCTGAGCAAGGCCGAAGCGGCAAACCGCATCGACATGATCAAGGCGAGCCTCGGTCTCGACTGACCGCAAACAATTCGTTGGTCAGTGAGCGAGCTGGTCGCGGGCGAGGCATATGGTCACGACCCGCTCGCCGCCATGCCACGCTTTTTCGATCGTCCCGCCGAGTCCACGCAGAGCCGCGCACATAAGCTCGGTCCCGAAGCCCTGATCGCCATTGTCATCACTGCCACCGTATTCGCGCCAGGCGATAGTAATGGTTGCATTCGCCACGGTGATATCGACCGTGAGTTGGCCGTCGGAATGGGAAAGAGCGCCATATTTGACGGCGTTGGTGGCGAGTTCATGCAGAAGCAGCGCTAGTGACGTCGAGGCGTTAGCGCCGACGGGGGTGTCGCACTGCGCGACGGTGATCTGAGCCCCGTTTCGATAGGGCTCCAGTACCGCGCCGATGACCTCGCTTAGCGCCGCACTGGGTCGCTCCTCGCCAGGAAGGCCGAGTACAAGTTGCTGCGCAGCGCCTAGCGCGGTGATCCGACTGCTCAGGTCGTCAGCAAAGTGATCGACATCGTCGGCCCTTCGGCGGCCAACTCTGACCAACCCTTGCACGATCGAAAGCAGGTTCTTGATGCGGTGATGCATCTCGCAAACAAGGATTCGCTGATTCTCAGCATGACGAAGGCGCTCGCCGATATCACGCGCGATCTTCGACGCACCCATGATCTCGCCCGCGGCGTTGCGCACCGGCGAGATGGTAACCTCAATATAGACAAGTTCACCATCACTGCGCCGGCGCACCGTTTCGAGGCGATCAATGCGTTCGCCTGCCCGCAGTTTGCCAATGATGTCGGCTTCCTCCTGGAGCCGGTCCTCGGGGATGATGAGCGTAATGGGCTGGCCGATCGCCTCCGCGGCGGTGAATCCGAACAGCTTTTCGGCTCCCGCATTCCAGCTGGTGATGACGCCGTCGAGCGTTTTGCTGAGGATGGCGTCGCCGGAATTGTCCACCACCGAGGAAAGCCACAAACCGGCGTCGAATTTGGGATCATACATCGTCGAATGCCTCACGTTCCCTCGTTAGCGAACTTGCCAGTGGCCATTTCAAAAAAAACGTGGTGGCTGGCCACATGTGAGGCGCGGCAGTGGGCGTCAAGGACATTATAAATATAGGCGGATGCCATCGACGCCTGTCAGCCTGTTCGTGTCGTGGTCGATTAGCCATCCTTCTTGGCGCTTGTGCGTTGGTGCCGAAGCGGACCTCTCGTGATCGTCCGATCCCTGCCAGTAAACTCTCCGCTCTTGTCGATACTGAAGGATGCGCTGACAGCCTGAGGCTGACCAGCGCGCAAGTTCAAAATGCCTGCGAAGCCGAGGCCTTGATTGAGACCTTTCTCAATGGCGCAATCCTGGGGGGCGATCAGGGCTAAGACAGCAAGGCCACCAACCGTCAGAAGGGCCCGGTAAGCACGAGATTTCTTGATCTGGAGGTGAGGATTTCAATGGACCGAAGCCAGCGCTGGATCGCCGCACGGCAGACGGGGGGAGGAGCCGGACCTGCCCAAAAAAATCTCTTGAAACCCCATCCTCTCTTCTTAACTTTTTCTCGCCGGACGCTGAAAACCGGGTCTGGTGGACATTGAGAGTGCCGGCTCTCTCCGGCACGTCTCATGCCCGAATTGCTCAATAGGAGGATTTGGAAATGAGAACCACTGCTTTTGACTTTGCACCTTATCGGCGCTCAACCGTGGGCTTCGATCGGCTGTTCAATCTGCTCGAAGCCGGCACCCGCGAAGATGACGGCTATCCGCCCTTCGACATTCTGAGAGAAAGCGATGACAGCTACCGCGTAACGCTGGCGGTGGCTGGCTTCCACCCTGAGGATATCGAGGTGGTGGCCCAACAGAACCTGCTCACCGTCACCGGCAAGCGAGCCGACGACAACGGGCAGGGCGAATATCTGCATCGCGGCATTGCCACACGCGCGTTCGAGCGGCGCTTTCAGCTTGCCGACTTCGTGGAAGCCGGGGACGCCCGTTTCGAGAACGGCCTACTGAGCATCGCGCTCAAGCGAGTCGTGCCCGAGGCAATGAAGCCGCGCAGAATCGAGATCAGCGGCGGCAAGGCTGCCCAGGATCAGATCGAAGCGCCAAGGGATGAGGCCCGCGAAGCGGCCTGATCCATGATTAAAAGGTTTGCCGGCACCGCCCCCGGCGGGCCGGCAGGCCTTCACCCTTCCAGCCAGAAAAGGAGATGACCATCATGGCTTTTCGTGATCTCATTCCCTCGAGCCGGCAGGAAAACCGGCTTCCTGTCCCGGTCAGCGCCGAGCGCGACCGCGACACTAATACCCACTCTTTGCTCTCGCTCCACCGCGAGATGAACCGGCTGTTCGACGATACCCTCCGCGGCTTCGGCGTGCCCGCATTAACCGGGTTCGACCGCGCTGCTGGCTGGCCGCATGTCGAGCTCGGCGAGACTGACAAGGAAATCCGCGTCACGGCCGAACTGCCGGGTCTCGACGAGAAGGACGTCGAAATCACCGTCGAAGACGGAGCGTTGACGCTTCGTGGTGAGAAGCGGTCCGAGGTCGAAGACAAGGATCGTGGCTATACCGAGCGCAACTACGGCCGCTTTGAACGCCGTATCGGACTGCCCCAGGGCATCGAACGCGACCACGCCGCCGCAACTTTCCGGAACGGCGTGCTGACGGTCACCCTGCCAAAAACGGAGGCGGCGAACGAAAATGTCCGCCGCATCCCGGTCAATGGCAAGGCGGCCTGACGATCTGGCCCGGAACTTCGGTTCCGGGCCATCCGCCAACGATAACCACCCCGGACTAGGCGCGTCGAGCGCGCTACCACCAGATGCGCGAGCGGTGATCGAGCCGGTGCCGCGCGCGACCAATCAGGGCGGGCTCGGCGGGCGTGGACAATGGCGGGTGCGGTTCGCGCCGCGCTGGCGGCCCGTTGCCGATCCCCTGACCGGATGGACCGGCGGCGGCGATCCGCTCGAGACGATCGAGCTGCGTTTTTTAGACGCAGAGACCGCAGCGAACTACTGCCGGCGCCATGGATTGGACTTCTCGCTCCATGGCGCGCCGGGTCGCCAGCATCCGCTTCCCAGTCGCCTGCCAGCGGAACCGACGCCGGTGGTGTGCTACTGGCCAACAGGTCCGCACGCACGGTGCTGCGGCCGCTATCCGGCCGCGCTTGAAAACGCCTTGGGCTCGGGAAGCGCGGTTGGCGTCGGGATGATGGCATTTTCACATTCACCCATGATCAGAGGAGACGATTGATGCGAAAAATTCGTACAGCCGTCCTGGTCGGCGTGGCGGCGGTCGCCGCCATCGGTACCGCGCTGGCGGCGAGCCATGGCAACCATGTTATGAAGGTCGGCCTGCCGGTCGGTACGGTCGCGCGCATAGAATATGAGGGAGATGTCGCGCCCAAGGTGACGGTCACGCCTGCCGGGAGCGTTGCACCAATCACCTGGCTCGATCCATTCGAGCCGGTCTCATTAGCTCTGTTCGATCGCATCGCGGCCGACATGGACCGGCAGAGCGACCTGATGATGCGTCAGGCTCGCGCCATGCCGCTCCCGGCAATGGCCGATGACGGGAAGATCGACCTGACGGCGTTGCGCAGCCTGCCTCCTGGGACCGTCAGCTACAGCTTCGTCTCGACGATCAACGGCGGAAGCACCTGCGGCCGCAACCTTCAGGTCACCTCGCTTGGCTCGGGGCAGCCACCGAAGGCCGTGTCTAACAGCTCGGGTGACTGCCACGCAGCGCGGCCGGCAACTGCCTCGCACCCGAACCGAACGGACGCAATGCGCCGCACATGACGCAGCCTCCGTCGACCATCCCGGCCGCTAATT
The DNA here is from genome assembly GCF_015594425.1 of Novosphingobium sp. HR1a. Classification (NCBI taxonomy): domain Bacteria; kingdom Pseudomonadati; phylum Pseudomonadota; class Alphaproteobacteria; order Sphingomonadales; family Sphingomonadaceae; genus Novosphingobium; species Novosphingobium sp. HR1a. Next base: position 20,183 of record NZ_JABXWS010000110.1, on the reverse strand, counting down.
CAAAGCCACCTGAGTCATAAGGGAGCGGCGTGGGCGCCGCTCCCTTTACTAGTTTTCCGTTGCTTGACCCATGCACATATCACCCAGCATCCTTTCCTCCTTTATCACCCTGCTCGTCACCATCGGTCCGATCGAGACGGCGGTGGTCTTCGCCGGCCTGACGGCCGGAATTCACCGCAGCGAGCGGATCAGTCTCGCCTCGCGCTCGGTCACGATCGCCGCTGGCGTGCTGCTGCTGTTCGCTGTTGCGGGCGGCGTCGTTCTTTCGCTCCTGCATATCTCGCTGCCCGCATTTCGGGTGGCTGGCGGCGTGCTGCTGTTTCTGCAGGCCTTGTCGCTCACCTTCTCAAGTCCTGGACTCTCATCCATCAGCGAAGGCGAGCGCCGGGAAGCCGAAGAGCCCGGCGATATCGCGGTCTTCCCGCTGGCGTTTCCCTTGATCGCGGGCCCCGGAAGCCTTTCGGCCGCCGTGCTCGTCATGGGCCGCACCGAGAACTGGATCGAGGGCGGCAGCGTGCTCGCGATGATCATGGTTTGTATGCTGTCGACCTGGCTCGCGATGCTCGCGGCCGACCGCCTTGTCCTGCTGCTCGGCAGCACCGGTGCCGACGTCGTCGGCCGCATTTCCGGCGTGCTTCTCGCCGGCCTCGCTGTCCAGTTCGTCTTCGACGGTCTCGCGGCCGCGCCGTTCCTGGCCAGTTGAATCCGCCGCTATGCGGTCTCGTCGAGCACCCGAAGAACTCGATCGAGCATGGCGGCGTTGGAAGCGGCCTTGGGCATTTCGCGGCGGGCGAAGCGCTGAAGCGGTGCGAGGTCCCGCTGCGGCAGCCGCAGCGTGATCAGGCTTTGCCCCAACTCATCCCGAGGTACGCGCTGCGCTGCCTTGCCCGATTTTAGGAAATGATCGAGGAGTCGCTTGCGGTCGGCAAAACTCCAGCCCAGCGCTTCCAGCTCATCGGGTGGCACCGACAGCAGAGCGAGCGCGAATTCCATGATGTCGTCGAAGGCGAGGACGAGGCGGACCGTCCGTCCGCCCCGCCCGCGCCAGCGCTCGCCAAGACCGTTCGTCATTGCAGTGGGATGATGCGATCGACCGCACGCCATTCGGTGGGTCCGACCAGTCGGCCATGGGCGATCCTTACCGAATGGAGCGCGGCCTCGACTTCAAGCCGCCAGTGACCCAGGAAATCGAACAAGATGGGGAAATCAGGCGCAAGATCGTATTCCTGCCATACGAACAGCTGGAGAAGCGACGGCGCATCGGGCCGGTAGTAATGGATCTCGGCGGTGGTGAGACCGTAGCCCTCCAGCTGAGCGATGAATCCGCGATCGCTCATTGAAGCGACCGATTATCATTTCGTGGTTCGTCAAGTGATCGCATGGCGGCGAACACCTCATCGATCGAAACGGCTTGCCTGGCGCCGGGAGGCTTTCGCATCGAGGGCTGGTTCTTTACCGCAGAGTGGTCGGATGCCCAGGAGGCGAGGATGGCGCGTTTGACCTCCGGCTCAAGGCTCGGGTGGCGCGCAACGTCGAAGGGGTGCAAGAAACGCGAAAATGGCTGCGACATGGCCGTGGCTCCTTTCCTTGTGTCGCTCCTTTCTCATGCGTGCGGTCCCGCACGCGGCTCAAGATTTTGGTGCTGATCCGAGTCGCGTCAAGAGGGATGATGTCATCGCACGTCACTGAGAATGTCCGGATTGGCACTCAGAAGAGATGAGTGCCAAAAGATTTCGTTCGCCCTCTTGACCCCAAAAATCTCATTTCCTAGTTCACGCGAACCTGTCGTTCAGATGAACGGCAGGGACATCACAACCTGTTTTGCATCTGGAGGTTTTGCCATGCATTTCCGCCCCTTGCACGACCGTGTGGTCGTCCGTCGCATCGAAGCCGAGGAGAAGACCTCGGGCGGCATCATCATCCCTGACACCGCCAAGGAAAAGCCGCAGGAAGGCGAAGTCGTCGCCGTCGGACCCGGCGCCCGCGACGACAGCGGCCAGTTGGTCGAGTTGTCCGTCAAAGCCGGCGACCGCATCCTATTCGGCAAATGGTCGGGCACCGAGGTCAAGATAGATGGCGAGGATCTGCTCATTATGAAGGAGAGCGACATCCTTGGCGTGATCGACACCGTCGTGCCTCTCAAGCAGGCGGCCTGATCGACCGCCCTTATCCCTCGAACATTCAGGAAGGAAATAGAAAGGAGTAGCAGCGATGGCTGCCAAGGAAGTGAAGTTTGCGTCGGACGCACGCGACCGTATGCTACGCGGTGTGGATACGCTGGCAAATGCCGTGAAGGTGACGCTCGGACCCAAGGGCCGCAATGTTGTCATTGAAAAGTCGTTCGGGGCACCCCGCATCACCAAGGACGGCGTCACCGTCGCCAAGGAAATCGAGCTTGCCGACAAGTTCGAAAACATGGGTGCGCAGATGCTGCGCGAGGTCGCCAACAAGCAGAACGACAAGGCTGGCGATGGCACCACCACCGCCACCGTGCTCGCCCAGGCGATCGTGCGCGAGGGCTCGAAGGCTGTCGCCGCCGGCATGAACCCGATGGACGTCAAGCGCGGCATCGATCTCGCGGTGGGCGCGGTCATCAAGGATCTTGAGAGCCACGCCAAGAAGGTCGGCGCCAACAGTGAGATCGCGCAGGTTGCCACCATTTCCGCAAATGGCGACGAGGAAGTCGGTCGCATCCTCGCCGAGTCGATGGAGAAGGTTGGCAACGAGGGCGTGATCACGGTCGAGGAGGCCAAGAGCCTCGAGACCGAACTCGAGACGGTCGAGGGCATGCAGTTCGACCGCGGCTATCTCTCGCCCTACTTCATTACCAATGCCGAGAAGCTAAAGGTCGACCTCGACGATCCTTATATCCTCATCCACGAGAAGAAGCTCTCGAACCTGCAGGCGCTCGTGCCCCTGCTCGAGAAGGTCGTTCAGTCGGGACGGCCGCTGCTGATCATCGCCGAGGATGTCGAGGGCGAGGCGCTCGCGACGCTCGTCGTCAACAAGCTGCGCGGCGGGCTCAAGATCGCTGCGGTCAAGGCGCCGGGCTTCGGCGACCGCCGCAAGGCGATGCTCGAGGATATCGCCATCCTGACCGGCGGCAATGTGGTCTCCGAGGATCTCGGCATCAAGCTCGATTCCGTCACTATCGATATGCTCGGTCGCGCCAAGAAGGTCGTGATCGACAAGGACAACACGACCATCATCGACGGTGTTGGGCAGAAGACCGATATCGATGGTCGCGTCGCGCAACTGCGCCAGCAGATCGAGACCACGACGTCCGACTATGACCGCGAGAAGCTGCAGGAGCGCGTGGCCAAGCTCGCGGGCGGCGTGGCGGTGATCCGGGTCGGCGGCGCGACCGAGGTCGAGGTCAAGGAGAAGAAGGATCGCGTCGACGACGCGCTCCATGCGACGCGGGCTGCGGTAGAAGAAGGCATCCTGCCGGGCGGCGGCATCGCGCTGCTCCGTGCGATCAAGGCGCTCGATGGTCTGAAGGCCGCCAATGACGACCAGCAGTCCGGCATCGACATCATACGCCGGGCGCTGCGCGCGCCCGCGCGTCAGATCGCCGAGAATGCCGGCGAGGACGGTGCCTATATCGTCGGCAAGCTGCTCGAAAGCTCCGACTATAATTGGGGCTTCAATGCGGCCACCGCTGAGTATCAGGACCTCGTCGAGGCGGGCGTCATCGATCCGGCGAAGGTGGTGCGTACTGCGCTTCAAGACGCGGCCTCGGTGGCATCGCTGCTGATCACGACCGAGGCGCTCGTCGCCGAGCTGCCGAAAGAGGAGAAGGCCGCGCCGATGCCGGCCATGGACTACTGACAGTATCGGGGCCGGCCTCAACCGGCCCCGATCTTTCTGTTTCAATCGGCAGGCGGGGGCTTGTTGATCTCCCTTGACCAATCCGCGAAGGGGTGTGCCACGAGGTTGATACGCCATGCCCTGTCTTCACCGATCTTGTAGAGCGCGCAGCCTGCCTCGTCCATCCTCAACTATGATGATGGCCGCACCGGGGCACCGCCTCCGGAAGCAACGTGCTACGAACTGCGCGCTTGCCATGCTGGCCTCGACAAGAGCGGCCTTGAGACCTCGGGCGCTAACTCAAACTTATCGAAATCTAGTTGCTCGGAACGAGGCCGAAGTCGCCATCGCGAAGGACTTTATTCGCCAGTCCTAAGATTCTCATAGGCTTCCGCAAGCTGATTGAGGAGGCTTTTTGCGCCGGCAGGCTTTCTCACAACTGGAACATCGCGCAGATGTTCGGGGATCATGACATTGTCCCCATAACCTGTCGCAAAGACAAATGGGATCCCCAGTGCGACAAGATGATCCGCAATCGGCTCCGACGTGTCGTCGCCCAGGTTGAAGTCCAGGACAGCGGCATCCGGTTTGTAAGAACCTAAGCTGCGCATGGCGTGCGCAGCATCCGGCGATAAGCGCACTTCTTTAGCGCCAAGCTGGCGCAACAGTTCTTCGGTATCCAGCGCGATCAGAGACTGATCCTCGACCAGAAGGATGGAAAGACCATCCAGTCCAGGTACCGCCGCGCCCGTTCCAGCGTCCACAGCTTCCGATGGTGCTGGCGGAGATCCCTCGGCAACCAGAGAAGCAAATTTCGGAGGAATGACCAGTCGAGCGACTAGGCCGCTTTCCAGATAATCAAGATCGACCAGACCGCCAAGATCATAGACCATCGTCGTTTGAATGAGCTTCGAGCCAAACCCCTGGCGACTAGGAGCGAGCGTTGGCGGCCCGCCTGTTTCGGTCCAGCGGATCTTGCACCCTTCGCTTTCTGAGAACGTCCAGCTAATGTCGAGGCGACCTGTGGGTACTGACAACGCGCCATATTTGGCGGCATTGGTCATCAGTTCGTGGACCACCAATGCCAGGGTTCCGAAAGCCCGATCGTTGAGCCGAATTTTTGCGCCTGCGGCGATCACCCGCTCTGTTTCAGAACCATAGCGATGCAACCCGGCCTCGGCCTCTATTAAGGTTGCAAGATCGCCGCCCACAGCAGCACTCAGCGACTGGTCATGCGCAAAGGCAAGAGCGCGCAGGCGCCCTTCGAACGACGAGGAATAATCCTCGACCGAACCGGCATGGGCGCCAGTCTGCACCGCAATAGACTTGATCAGCGTGATGATATTTTTGACGCGATGATTAAGTTCGTCATTCAGCATCCGTCGCCGCTGATCGAGCCGCCCGCGTTCTTCGGCAGTGATTTCGTTTTGCTTCAGGAAAACATCGCGCAAATAGGTCCGCACGGTATCGGCCGCAGTCAAATCAGTTTCGCTCCAGGGACGGCTTTGTCCCCGTACCTCTTCGCGCCATGTCTCGAAGCTTCCGCGTGGGGTCAGCCGCTGCCCGTCTGGAGTATCGATGACGAGCTTGGTAGGTTTGCCCGCCCACTCAATTTCATGGGCCTCTTCGCTACGGAAAATCAAGAGATAATCACGCGGCATCGAGGTCAGCGGAATAGCAATGACGCCAGCAACCGATTGTCCGAAATTGACCTGTCCTGTGAGCTTACGCAAGTCCTGGGTATGCCAAAGGGCCAGCTGCGATGACGCGGAGCGCGGATGCACCTGCTCCTCCCCAGCGAGATAACGCACCAGTTCGAGCGCTTCATCATGCGTCGGAGTGACGCCACTCGCCGTCCATTGGTTTTCCGCCCACAGCCCCACGCCATCGCAGTCGAAAAGCTCGGAGAAGGCGTCCAGATGGTCACGCAACCCTTCCATCAGGGTTTCATCAACCGCCAGTCCAGCGAGGATCTTGTCGAGCCGTTCACGGGCTAGGCTTGAAGCAACGATGTGGGCGCGCCGCTCGGCGACGGAGATTTGCAGGGAAAAATAATGCCCAAACAGCTCGGCGCCGACTCTCAAAGGAACCGGAACCACTTTGGGGCTCTCATGGTGGCAAGAGATGAGACCCCAAAGTTCGCCATCGATCAAAATTGAGATCGACATGGAGGCGTGAACGCCCATGTTCTGCAGATACTGGCAGTGTATGGGCGACACGGATCGCAGCTGCGCGAACGACATATCAATCGGCAGTTCGCCTGGCTTGATCGCCGGCTCCAAGGGCACCGGCGCGTAGCTGGCGTCTGCGATGGTCCGGATTGTATTGAGCTTGTAGAGTCGCCGCGCCTGGTAGGGGATGTCTGACGCGGGGAAATGCTGCCCCATAAAGCTCTCAAGCTCTGGCTGCTTCGCCTCGGCGATGACGCGCCCGGCACCATTATGCAAAAACTGATAGACCATGACGCGGTCGAAACCGAGCATCGCCCGAACTAGGCGGGCACCGGATTTCGCCAAGGCGCCGACCTCGGTCTCCACATTCACCCGCCGCATCAGCCCTTGAGTCAGGTCGAGCGCGTCCTTTGCGCTTTTCGCGCCATCCAGCGAGGGCTCGAACTCTACGATCAACCTGTCTTTATGGCTATGGACGATCATGTCGACTGGATCGGTGCCATGAAGCACCGTCATGCCAAGCTCGACGCCGGCAATCTCGCTACCGCCGGCCTTGGCGCTGGCATTCCGGACCGAATGGGCAGCTTCGGCCCCAATGATCTCTGCCAGGGGCATACCGGGCTTGATTGCTGCGCCATTGCCAAGAAGGTCGCCAGCGTTCACAGACGCAAACAAGAGCGTGAAATCTGTCGGTGACACCACCAGCATAGCGCCGTGGGGCTGGATGCTGCCGGGAATCTGGATCGGTTCCCGATCACAGTTTGTCAGATCGACGGTCATGGCAGGTAGCTTCGCCATATCAATCGGCCCCTTGCGCGCGTTGGAACGCGTTGGCTACGATACGCATCACGGGGAAACGAAAAACGACATAGGTCGTTTCGATGTCAAACGCCGCTGCAAATTTGTCTGTAAAAGGAGGCACTTCTAGATCCGAGCTGGGTGGCGTTTCCGGCCACGGGCAGGGGAATGCACACTCCACAGCCATTCACCGAAAAACGCTCAGAACGCGAGTTATGCGTGCGAGTAACATTGGTCAACCATGAGCTTTGTGCATAAGTGCACCAAGGCGCCCAATTTTAATGCAGATTGATCAGGAGAGACCATGTCGGCGCCTACCCCGGAAGAATTGGCAGGCAATGCCCTACTAGCAACTCTGAGCGATAGTGATCGCGAGCGTCTAATGCCGCACATGCTGGTCTTTGACCTCAAGCCACATGCGGTGCTGCAAAAGGCAGGGGGTGAAGTCGTGGACACATGGTTCCCGTGTGGCCCGGCGATGGCGGCCTTCTGTGTCAGGCTGAAAGACGGTCCGGCCGTCGAGGTCGCGCTGGTTGGCAGGGAAGGGGCTATCGGAGGCATCGTGTCAAATGGGAATGTCCCCGCTTTTGCGACTGCGCAGGTCATGTATGGTGGGCGCTTTTTGCGCATCAAGACGGCCGCGCTGGAACAAGCCAAGCTGGACTCTTTGACCTTACGCCATTGGTTCTCCCGCTACTCGGACTGTCTGCTGGCACAGGTCTTTCAGACCGCCGCCTGTAATGCCACCCATACAATCGCGCAGCGTACAGCAAAATGGCTGCTTGCAGCGATCAGCCGAACGCATTCAGCTGAATTTGCCATCACGCACGAGCAACTCGCGGAAATGCTGGGCGTGGGTCGATCATTTGTGACCCGTGTCATTTCAAAGCTGCGGGAGGCCGGAACGATCGAGACTCGCCGCGGTGTGTTCATCGTCAAGGATGAGCAGGTACTGCGCGATACCGCGTGCGACTGCACCACAACCATCGAGGAGCATTTCGATACGGTGCTGCATGGGATTTATCCGCTGAATTGAATATTTTGATCGAAAACGAGCAAAGCTTTTGCCCTGCAACATTAGCTCCCCCAGATGCGCAAATATGGGCAGGTAGCAGCGTCTCGTCTTCGGCCGTAGCGCTTGGGAGGCAAAACCTCGGACACTTGCTGACATCCTGAATCATGCCGACGCCCTGAAAGGGAAAGTGAAAGGGAAAGGGAGGGTGAAGGGATGAAAGGGAAGGCGAGGATTAGACGACCACCCGGGCATGCCCAGCTTGATCGAGCGCTTCAATGCTGCGGAGCATTAACGATCAACGCCCGCAAGGACATTTGAACAGCAATTGCAATTTCGCGCATTCCGTATTATACGGAATGCCGATAATTGTACGGATTGCGCGGTATCTGCGCGATAGCAGGAGATCAGGCCATGAGCTTGTCCATCGAAACCTTCCGCTCGAGCGAAGTCTCGAAGCGCTTCGGCTTCTACTACGATGAAGCCATGACCCACCCGATCGCGGTCGAACGCAATGGCGCCGCTCGTGTCGTGATGCTTCCTGCCGGAGAGTACGAACGCCTGGCGCGCCTTGATCACATCGCGCTCGCTCCCGAAGAACTGAGCGACGATGCGTTCAACGCGATCGCCAATGCCCAGCCTGTGCCCGAGTCCTACGATGCCAACAAGCTCCTGGACTGAGCCGCGTCCCGGCGAGGTCATCAATTATCTCTACCTCTGGCGGCACGAGCACGACCGGGGCGAGGAAGAGGGCCGTAAAATTCGGCCATGCATGGTCGTTGGCACGTACCTGAAGCATGGGCACTTGCGCGTCATCACGGTGCCGCTGACGACGCGGGATTATTCGCCCGAGCACTCCCTCGAACTTACCCCGCGCGTGATCGAGCATCTTCGCCTGGATACGCGCAGCCGTATCGTCTGGAACGATGTGAATGAATTCACATGGGTAGGGCCTGACGTTCGATCCGGCGCCAACGGCACCCCGGTAATTTGCGCCATGCCCGAGAAAATCTACCGCCAGGTCGCTGCCAACATCCTTGCGCGCCGGGTGAAGATCACGCACCGGACGGAATGAGGTCTATGCAAACGGCCTCATTCCTGACCATCAGCGCCTTCGGGATCATCGTCGTAGCCGCGACGATCATCGGCAACTTTGGCCTAACCCCGTTGGGGAAATGGTCCTTGCGTCTGGCGGGCGTAATTTTGATCGCAGCAGGCTTGCTGCTCGCTTGAAATAAGTTGCCGGCGACGGGCCGGCCGCGTTTGCCCTCTGCCTTTTGGCACCGAACATCTATCGGGTAGATCAACTCGGCGGTCAGCCGGTGGAGCAAATCATCATAATCCCGGCAGATTTGGCTGCGACGGATTTGAGGTCTACCATTAGTCTACCGTTTGCAGACTGCAAGGAAATGGATCGCCGAGGAAATCAGGAACGATTTTTATTGCGAGATTTGCAAATGGCGAGTCGCGTAGCAAAGGCCGCGACTTGACGTTCATAGTGCGCGGCGACCTTTAGGCGGCATTGCCATTCTGGCCATTCTGGCTATATTGGCTGTAAGGCTTCGACGGAGATTATCATGGCCACCAATGCCGAGAGCTTTGCATCCGTTGCTCTTACAGATTTCCATAACCACCCTGGCACTGTTGTCGATCAAAGCCAGCATGGTCCAGTCGTGCTGACGAAGAACAGGCGGCGCTATGCGGCCGTGGTCAGCATCGACTATCTGGATCGTGCTGCAGCTGCGCTTGAAGCGTTGCACGCCAATCGCCGGGTGTTCACCAGTGAGACCATGACCGATGACGACGCGGCGCGTATTGAAGCCAGCCTCCCAAGCGAAGCCGAAATCGCAGCAGGCCGCTTCGACTGGCAGCAGTAACGATCTGCCGCCGCGGCGCGGTGAGGTCATAAACTACGTCTACCTTTTTGCAGCCGAGCAAGCCGGAGGCCGAGACGAGGGCGTCAAGGAACGTCCTGTCATCGTTATCGCTGCCGATGGCAAAGGCTACATCGTCCTGGCCGTTACGACCAAAGGCGAGATCAACCCGTCCAACACGATCAAGATCCCCGGCGACGTCGGGAAGGCGATGGGCCTACCGTACCCTGAATCGAGCTTTGTCGTCGTCTCAGAGGCAAACAGTTTCGACTGGATGGGCTTTGATGTCCGCGCGCGAGCCAACGGCGACTACCGCTTCGGAATGGTAACGCCCGGGTTCTTTACGAAGATCGTCACCGAATTTCTCAGTCGCAGCGGGCGATCGGTCAACCGGTGCTGAGGACCTGAAGGCTTCTTTGGGGGCTGGACGATAATGATGGCGGTGCCGGGCGGTCGCGTTTACCCGGCACCTGTCGCGGCCATTAGCATTATCGTGTCCATGTTCAAGATGCCTGCGGTGCACTTGGACGAGTCGTCTTAAATCTAATCTAACGATATTTTACAAGTCGATGTTACGCCTCTCGATTTCATCGAGCACGGCCTGTTCGAAATCTGTAAGGTTTTCACCGTCTTCGACTTTATCCCATTCATCGACCAACTGTTTGTCGGTCATCTGTTTCGGGTCCATCATCCGCGTTGCTCCTGCATCGACAGGGCGATCATCACACGCGCCCGCGTCCCCTGCAATACGGGCATAGCTTTGGCGCGATAATAGAAATTATGTTAAATATCAGACACGTAGAGCGAACTTCGTTCTAGGTCGCCGTCCGCTGCAGGTCAACACTGACGATGCATGCGGCGATCCCACCAGCCCTGAGGAGAAGCCAATGCGTGAGCAATCCCGCAACGAAAGTGATTTGGGCATCCGGTATCTGCGGATGGCGCTTGAATACGGCCGCGCTACGCGCGCATTGGTCGACGCAGGCCAGTGTGAAGCACCCGTCTGGCACTCAGTAGGCCACGCCCTGGAGCTATCGTTGAAGTCACTGCTGAAAAAGCGCAACATAGATCCGCTTGAAATGGATCGTAGCCATCAGCTGCCGTTGCCAGGCTTGTGTCCGATCTAGGCTGGAGGATCGCTGGCCGGGAAAGATTCGATCGAAGCCTCATCGATCTCATCAATGAGTTCGCCGCTTGCGACGAGCTCAAACACTTGGCGCGCGATCTCCAGCTTGAGGCCGGGCAGGATTGAAGCGCTGCGGCGTTCATTGACCGAGGTCACGCAACCGCCGAAGCGTTCGCGCACGACGTCGTCAACAAGTAATTCAACAGGTCGATCTTCAGCACGGTGACGTTCGGCGATATATCGCACTGCCGCAGCGACCCTTTCGGGATCTATCGGATCATCATATTCGTGCGTCATAAATCCGCTCCGGCTCCGCCAGGAGGAGAGCAATGTCGGCGCCGACACTCATGTCGTCTTCGTTTCCAAAGCTGTGTTGGCGCAGATGACCGCTTTGATCGATCAAGACCAGCGATGGCATTTCTTGCATGGCATAGGCTGCCATGGTTTGTGGGATTGGACCATGGTTCGAAGGGCGGGCGATGCCAATCGGGAGCGAGGTGGGCTTGAGCCTCGTCCAATGAGCATCTCCGCTTGGCCCTTCAATCCTGGTTACGCCAGATGGAATAGCGTCAGCATTCCGCCAATCGCGATCCCGAAAACCATCATCATGACACCGGAGATCCGCAGAATATAGGTAAGCGGATCCTCATCATCATTTCCTGCTCGCGACCGGCTCGCGGGCGGTTTCGGACGTCCGATAGCCCGCCTGAAGCTGGCCTGCCGAAACGCCATGTTGAAACCGAGCAAGACAAGGAGAAGTCCGAAAACATCTACGACCCACACATAACCGGGCACGTTTCTCTCCTGAAGTTCACAGGATTGCCGGACGCTCTCATCCCGCGCATGCCGCTAATCCCTGTTCGAGCCCGGCGATCAGATCCAGTTCGGCTTCGAGACCGATCGAAAGCCTCAGCAGGCTGTCGGTGATGCCCGCCCTTGCGCGCGCCTCCGCGCCCATATCGGCGTGGGTCATGGTTGCCGGATGTGCAACGAGGCTCTCGACCCCACCCAGCGATTCAGCGAGCGTAAAGTAGCCGGCCGAGGCGACGAACCGTCGAACCGCGTCCGCCCCTCCTGCGAGTTCAAAGCTCAGCATCGCCCCGAAACCGCGCTGCTGGCGTGAGGCGATCCGGTGGCCAGGATGGGCGGCGAGACCTGGATAGTGGACTTGGGACACCGCCGGATGTCGTTCGAGATATTGGGCGACGATCATCGCATTGCGCTGCTGCTGCTCCATCCGGGCAAATAGCGTGCGAAGGCCCCGCAAGGTCAGCCAGGCATCAAACGGCGCGCCTGTGCTCCCGACGACATTTGCCCAGTGACGCAATTCATCGACCTGCCCCGGATCAGCCGCGACAACCGCGCCGCCGATCACGTCGGAATGGCCGTTGAGATATTTGGTCGTGGAATGGATGACATAGTCCGCACCCAGCGCGATCGGTTGCTGGATGGCCGGCGAAAGAAACGTATTGTCGACGGCAACCGCAGCCCCCGCTGCCCGCGATTTCGCGGCGAGTTCCGCGATATCGACGACCCGCATCAAGGGATTGCTCGGCGTCTCTATAAGCACGAGTGCCGGAACGTCCTCCAGCGCGGCGGCAAAGGCGCTCTCGTTACCCTGATCAACGAACCGGACGACGCAATGCCCCCGGTTCGCGCGCGCCATCAACAGACGCATCGTACCGCCGTAGCAATCATGCGGCGCGAGGATGAGATCGCCGGGACCCATTCTCCCGACGAGAAGATCGAGCGCGGCCATGCCGCTCGCCGTGATGACTGCGCCTGCCCCGCCTTCCAGCTTCGCAAGTGCCTGCCCGAGAAGATCGCGGGTGGGATTACCCGCCCGACCATAGTCATAGGAGCGCGGTTGATCGTAGCCAGAAAACTCATAGGTGCTCGAAAGATAAAGCGGCGGAGCGACAGCTCCAAAGGCCACATCGCTGGCAACGCCGTGCGCGGCGGCGATCGTCTGGGCGCGAGGGGCCTGATCTTTGGGTTCAGTCATTGAATCAACGAACCTCTGTTACTTGGTGCACGATGCCAGCTCGGTCGAATGGCCCGTGCGCGTCCCAATATTTTGTAGGTGACCGGCCTGACCGAACTTCGGAAAGACGCCGGCTGCGGCAGGTGGACCGCGCGCCGGCGTCTAACCTGGTGAAGTAGCCGCTAATCCAAGACGCCTGCGCTGCCGTCAGCGATGCGGTCATATCCTGCACCGATCGCCATTGCTCCAGGGTCAGGGGATTCCCCGGATACTCCGTCTGCGTCATGCACTCGTCCTTGGCTGCCGTCTCCGTTCCCGCGCTCCGGCCTGCTTTCGCGGGATCCTCTCCGGGCGCTGTTGTCGTGAAGCGTCTTCACTCTGCACATCGCGTTGTGCCGGTTAGAATGTCAGAAGACAAATGAATGTTATTTCTGGTTCAGCGCATAATATTTGTATTAAAATGACACTTGCTCACCCCAGTTGTTCGAAGATGCCGGTGAAGACCGGCCGCAAGCGCTGGATTTCCTCGCGATGGACAGCGGACAGGGCGTCGAGCAGGGCATAGGCCTTGGGTGTGAGGCGCACCAGCGCCCGCCTGCGATCGGTAGCAGCCGCCTCGCGCGTAATAAGCGCCAACGCCTCGAGGCGATTGATCAGGCCCGTGGCGCTGTGCGGCTTTAATATCAGACGTTCCGCGACATGACCGACGGTGGCTTCATCCGGCGGACAGCCCCGGATCGCGAGGAGCGCCTGGTGCTGTTGCGGCGTCAACCCGACTTCGATGGCCTTTTCCTCGCTGAACGCCTGGAAGCGGCGAATGGCATGGCGAAAAGAGGCCAGCGCCACATAGTCGGCATCGCCCAGCAATTTATCCTTTTGCCCCAAATGATCCTCACTGATTGAATTACATCGCAATGCGATATAGTCGGCGTGCACTGCTTTTCACAGGATAATGCTGATTCATGTCGCTGACACCTCCACGTTCCGTCGAAGGCCACCAACTCGCCGACCATAGTGTCGATCGCCGCATGGTCATGCTGGCAATCATGGCCATCGTGGTCGGAACGGGCGGCGCCTTTGGCGCATGGGTGCTGGTCAAACTCATTGCGATCGCCACCAACCTCTTCTGGTTCGGTCGTCTTTCTGCTGATCATTCGGTGATCACCGATGCATCGGTGGGCTGGCTGGTGGTGGTGATCCCCGTCGTCGGCAGCCTTGTCGTGGGTCTGATGGCGCGGTTCGGGTCGGACAAGATCCGCGGCCATGGCATTCCCGAGGCGATCGAGACGATCCTGTTCGGCGAGAGCCGACTGTCGCTCAAGGTCGCGCTGCTCAAACCTCTGTCCTCGGCGATCTCGATCGGCAGTGGCGGTCCCTTCGGCGCAGAGGGACCGATCATCATGACGGGCGGGGCCATCGGTTCGCTGTTCGCCCAATGCTTCCATCTCAGCGCGGCCGAGCGCAAGACGCTCCTCGTGGCCGGTGCAGCAGCCGGCATGACCGCCATCTTCGGTACGCCGCTCGCGGCGATCTTGCTGGCCGTCGAAGTGCTCCTGTTCGAATGGAAGCCGCGTAGCTTCGTCCCCGTTCTCGTTGCAGCGCTTATTTCCTTCGCCTGGCGGCCACTGCTGCTCGGATCGGGACCGATGTTCCCCATGACGGCGATCGCCCCGCAAGCAAGCTGGGCTCTGCTCGCTTCGGGTGGGATCGGTCTCATCGTCGGTCTCGAAGCCGCGCTGTTGTCGACATCCCTCTACCGCATCGAGGATCTCTTCCATCGCCTGCCATTTCATTGGATGTGGTGGCCGGCAATCGGCGCGGTCGTCGTCGGTCTGGGCGGTCTCATCGATGCTCATGTGCTAGGTGCAGGATATGCAAGCATCGAGGCTCTCCTCAACGCCTCGCTATCGCTCCGGGTCGTTGCCGCGCTCCTCGTCGTGAAGGCCATCGTCTGGCTGGTCGCCCTGGGGTCGGGCACATCAGGCGGCGTGCTGGCGCCGCTCCTCATCCTGGGCGGCGCCGCCGGCTTTCTGCTTGGGCAGTTTCTACCGGGCGATCCCGGGTTCTGGGCCATGATCGGCATGGCGGGGATCATGAGCGGGGCTATGCGCGCGCCGATGACCGGCGCGATCTTCGCGGTCGAACTCACCGGACATTTCAGCGCCATTCCATGCACGATCGCGGCTGCGGGCAGCGCCTATGCCGTCAGCGTGCTCTTGATGCGGCGATCGATCCTTACAGAGAAGATTGCGCGGCGCGGACGCCACATCCTGCAGGAATATACAGTCGATCCCCTCGACCTCATCCAGGCTGGTCAGATCATGACGCGCGATCCGGCTACCCTGCCTGGCACGATGACCGTGGAGCAGGCGGTATCCTTCTTCGCGAATGAGGCTGTGCATCGCAGCTATCCGGTGATCGATCCGCAAGGCAGGCTACTGGGTCTCGTTTCCCGCACCGATGCCCTGCGCTGGCAGAGCGATCGCGACGATGATCAAACACCGCTCGTCGATGCAATCTCAGATGCGGCGCAGCCCATTGCCTATCCCGATACGCAGACCGGCGTAGTCGCCGATCTCATCGTCGAATCCGGGATTGGCCGCATCCCGATTATTGACCCTGAAACCCGCCGCGTGCTCGGCATTCTTTCGCGTCAGGATCTGCTCAAGACCCGCAGCGCAAACCGTCACGCGGAACTGGGGCGCTCGCGTCATGTCGGAACCAAGCGCCCGCCAAGCAAAGTTCAGAAACCGGCCTAAGATCGGTCAGTTGTGCCATGCGCGCGGAATGGATCTGCGGAATCAATCTGCGCCCAATTCGTTCGCATTTCCGTTGCCCCATCCCCCGCCAAGCGCCAGGAATAGCGTGATCTGATCGTCATTGATCGCCGCGCGCGCTTCGGCGGCAGCCTGATCCGCCGCAACCCGATCACGCTCAGCCTCGAGCGCGGGCAATGCGGCGATCTTGCCTCCACGCCGCAACTGACCCATCCGCATCGCTGCTCGCATGGCATCTGCGGATGCACGATCGAGACCTTCCTGCTGCTCAAGCCCGGCCTGATAATTGGTCAGCGCCGTTTCCACCTCCCGCAATGCCTTGATCACTGCACCGTCAAACGCGGCCAGGTCGCCGCGACTTTGTGCCTCGGTCGCCGCAATGCGGGCGCGAACAGCATGTCGGTTGAGCGTCCAACTGATCAGCGGGCCGAGACCGAAACGGTTGGTAAGCGGTGACAGGAAATCGGCAGCAGCCCCCGTAGAGCCGATCGATGCTCCCAGACGGATATCAGGGTAGAGGTCCGCCGTGGCGACGCCGATCCGCGCTGTCGTCGCGGCGAGACGGCGCTCGGATATGCGGATGTCGGGCCGACGCTTGAGCAGCGCGGCACCGTCGCCAACGGGGATCATGCGTGTCAACGCAAGCGGTGCGTGACACGCCAACAGGCTGGTATCCGCTTCTCCCGGCGTGCGACCGGCCAGCGATGTGACACGAAAAAGGGCGTTGCGTTGGCGCGCCACCAATTGTGGGAGCCGGGCCTGGCTCGCTTCGAGCAACGCTTGTCGCCGGTCCAGTTCATAGGGTGCCGCGCGTCCATGCGACACCATGATCCGGGTTAATCGAACACTTTGCTCTAGGACAGCAATCGCACGACCCAACACATCGCGCTGATAGCCCGCGTTACAGATGTCGGCATAGGCGCGCGCCGTCTCGGCCGCGACGGTCACACGCACCAGATCGCGCGCCGCCACGGCAGCGTCGGCATCGGCACTTGCTGCCTCGATCCCGCGCTTTATTCCGCCGAACAGATCGAGATCATAGCTGGCCCCGATGCCCATATTGTAGATTTGCCGCGTCGGCGGCTTCACATGGCTCAACTCGGCTTCCGCCGAGCGCTGGGCCCAGCTTGTTTCGGCGTTCGCGCTGCCCTGAATTTCCCGGCCCGCATTGCGCTGGTCGAGCAAGGCCAGACTGCGTTCGAGATTGGCCTCGGCCACTCGCAGATCCGTATTGGCGGCGAATGCCTGTTCGATCAGCCGGTCGAGGGTCGGGTTCTCGTAGAGCCGCCACCAATGATCGGGCAGCGGTTCCTGCGTCGTGGCCGCGCCTATCGACTGAAACGCACCTTGCGCCGCAGGCGCGTTTACCATCGCGGTGTCAGGCACATGATAGTCGGGTCCGACCACCGTGCAGCCGCCCAGAGCGGTAGCGGCCGCCAGCACCAGCGCGCGCCTCACCATGGCAGGCTCCGGTGCACGCTGCGTCCGTCATCGCGCGGATGAACGACAACCGTGGCCGTCTGGCCCGGAATCATCCGCACATTAGCCGGTATTTTATCAATCGTGACACGTACCGGAATGCGCTGCGCCAGACGCACCCAGGTGAAGGATGGGTTTACATTGGCCAGTTGCCCGTCAGTCCCGGCCCGCTCGCGATCCTCGACGCCGCCCGCGATACTCTGCACATGGCCTTCGATCTCGTCAGCAACGCCCATCAGGTAGATGCTTGCACGGTCGCCGACGCGGATCGCCGGCAATTTTGTTTCCTCAAAATAACCTTCCACCCGGAGCGAGTGGTCATAGACGAGCGCTAACGCGGCTTTGCCGGCCGTCAGATAGACCCCGGGCTGGAGCGACATGTTGGACACGGTCCCGTCCACCGGTGCACGCACGATGGTTCGTTCCAGATTGAAGCGGGCCAGGTCGCGCGCTGCCACCGCCTGACCAATCGTCGCCCGCAGTCCTTCGACCCGCGCCGTGCCTTGTTCGATCACTTCAGCGGCGATCACTTCGGGCATGGCCCGGTTGCGCCGATCCTCACGGACAGCTTGCGCGAGCGCGGTGCGCTGGCTTGCCACGTTGGCCTCGGCCTGTTCCAGCGCAAGCCGGTAGCGCGGACGGTCGATGATAAAGAGTATCTCGCCCTTTCGGACCTTCTGATTGTCGGCGACCTTCACCTCGGTGACGAGCCCACTGACATCGGCGGCCACCGGCACCATGTCCGCGCGCACCTTGCCATCACGCGTGACCGGCTCGACCTGATAGCGCAGCCACAGTGCATATATCCCCCCCAGAACTACGAGTATGACAAGGAGCGTGGCGAGCGATCGCAGGAGATTTTGTCGGTGCAACATGTCAAGACGCGACCCATCGGTAGAGGAAACTATCGGCGAGCGCGCTCAGGCCCCACCACAGCAGAATGAAGAGAGCGAGCTCGAGCAGGCTTGGGTGCCAGAGCAGTCGATAGCCCGGCAGGCGCTGCAGGAGCCCGCGCACAATATAGACGAGCACCGCGGCCAGCACGCCCCAGGCGAGCGCCGCCGGCATATAAATGCCGAGCACATTGATCTCCTCGATCATGCGCTTTCCCCAGCTCTTGATGAAACGATATGGGGCGCAGCGGCGGTCGGGAAGAGATTGCAGCGCATTCCTACCAGCGCACGCAAGGCAGGCCGACGATGCTCATCGAGCGGCAGGCTCAGAAGCGCCTCCAAGGCCCGGTCGATTGGCTCGAGCAACCCTGGCGGCGGGGCATCCGCATGGCCATGGCGCCAGCGCTCGTGATAAAACACCGCCAGCCCGGCAAGTACCGCGCCCAGGCGGTGCCGCACATTATGCGGGACATGAGACAACGCCCGGCGGATCGGAATGATATTGCGGCCGATCCTGAGGTCCGCCAGACCGTCAGCGGCATGGAGTCTATCGCCGGCGGTCGCCACCGCCATTCGTGCAGCCACCTGCCCGAGCCGGTCGACCGCTCTTGCCGTCCAGCGGTCCGGACGGAAAGGCCGGCGAATGTCCGCAAGCAGGGCCAGTTCACCCCAGTTCGCGCGCAGGATGCGCCGGGCGGTCCACAGGACATTGGCCGATCGGAACATGCGGGTGACGGCAAGCGTCGCTACAATTCCGCCGAGCTGGGCCAACCCCGTGTTGATGAACAGTGCAAAATCCGCCTGAAAACGCGCGAGAAAGCCCATGGCGACGATAAAGCAGGAGAACATCGGCAAGGCCTGCGGCGAACGTGCGGGATCGGCCTGGATATAGCCCATCCACAGCAAGGCCGGGGCCAGGGTGACGATCAGCATCTCATAGCCATCGACCCGAGGCATGATCACGAAAAGGTAGAGAGCCCCCAACGGAAAGGTCTTGAGCGTAGCCACGAGATAGCGACCGATCACCGGCGCCGGATCGTCCTGTGCGGCAAAAGAACAGGTAATGAGCGCGGCAAAGGCCGCGGTCGCCGATCCATTAGGCCAGGCAAGCAGGATCCAGACGGCGCAATAGAGTCCGATTGCCGTGGCGGTCGCCAGGCCCGCGAGCGCAGCGACGCCATGATCGCGGGCAAGCGAAAAGGATTCTGCGGCAAGAATTTTAGCGCTGGGCGGACCCGGTGACCCGATCCTGTCCGCCAGCCTTCGACTCGCGGCCAATGCGGTCAGGAACTCGGCGATGCGGATGCAGGCGCTCGCGGTCAGCAGGTCGTTCCAGTCGCCGCGCGCCTCAGCGGCGGCCGCCAGCGCCTCGCACCGTCGCACCAGCGATCCCACCCGGTGCAGCTCGCTTTGCTCATCATCCAGCCAGTCGGTGACGTCGGCCAGCAAAGCTTCGAGCATTGGCGGAAGATCGGCGCTTTCACGCAGGCGGTCGAGCCGGTTCGCCGCAGCCGAGGCAAGTGGCAGGATGGTGGCGAGCTGCTGTTGCAAGGCCGTAACCCGTCGCCGGGTCGCGGGAGCCCAGCGCTGATCGAACGGCAAATGGACCGCGATCATGCCGAGTTCGGTGACGTCCGCCGCCAGTGCGCGGCGATGTGCGTCTTCGAGACGGGTATGGTGACTGCCAAGCGCCTCTGAGGTCCAGCGGCGGGCGTGGCCCAAAAAAGACTGGACACGGGCGCGAATAGCCGGCGTTGCGCTCCAAGGTTGCAGCAGCGCATGAACCGCCGTCACGCACAGGATAGCAACCGTCATCTCCTGCACCCGCGCGGCCGTGGTCTCGAAAATATTCCCCGGATCATCGAGATAGGGAAAGCTGATCACCGCCGAGCTGAATGCCGCCATCTGGAACAGGAAAGCACGCGGAGTGCGATCAAGAACCGCAAGATAGATGCAGAAACCTGTCCAGGCCGCGAGGCACAAGACCAGGAGTTCGGGCGAGTTCTGCAAGTTGGGAACGAGCAGGATCGTGACAGCGGCACCGGTTAGTATGCCGCCCAGACGGTAGAGAACCTTGGGCCGAAAGGCACCGGCCATGGGTTGAGCGGTAACGTAGACCGTCAACAGAGCCCACCAGGGGCGGGGCAGACTGGCCGAGAAGGCGATAGCCAGCGTAGCGGCCGCCGCCAGCAAGCTGCTGAGCGAGAAGAGCAGCTTCTGGGGGTCAACCACGAAGGGAGAGGCTGGCAGGCATTTCCC